>JASFQO010000225.1:0-5089 GCA_050115405.1 Bacillota bacterium | reverse complement strand
TGGGTGGTCCAAAATTCACCGGTCGACAGGTCGACGTAAGCCAAACCCCACGCGCCGTCATGGACCGCTACGGCAGTGAGGTAATTGTTGATTTTCTCATTCAATAACTGGTCCTCGATCACTGTTCCCGGTGTAATCACCCGTACTACTTCCCGTTTGACGATTCCTTTGGCGGCCTTCGGATCTTCTACTTGTTCACAAATTGCTACTTTGAAACCTTTATTGAGCAGTTTGGCCAAATATCCTGACACCGCATGATAAGGGATGCCGCACATGGGGATCCGTTCCGGGCCCGCTTCGCCCCGTCCGGTTAGGACAATCTCCAATTCTCGGGAGGCTTGGATAGCGTCGTCAAAAAACATTTCATAAAAATCCCCCAGTCGAAACAGGAGGATATAATCGGCATATTCTTGTTTGATCTTCAGATATTGTTCGATCATGGGTGTTGCTTTCGCCATTACCGCATTTGCACCTCTAATATTTTCTTACTAAAATCTTATCTTCGCTAATTCAAAAGGTAATTCCTTTTATTTGGAGAAAAAATCTCCACTTTGCCGGATCCGTTTAATCCGTTCCGGAAACGGCGGATGAGTGTCAACCAGTTTCCAAAGAAAAAATCGACCGGTAGTGTCGCCGGATTGCTGTTCCAGCTTGGAAAAGAAACGCGCCATGTCTTCCGGAGAATAACCGGCGGCCTTGAGTAAGCGGACTCCGGTCCGGTCGGCTTGATATTCGGCGTTGCGACTGTAACCTCTTTGAGATAGCACAATCGCCACTGCGCCCAATTGCGTCAGACGGTCCGGATGATCGGTCCGATTAGCCAGTAATTGTAAGGCAAGCGTCAAGCCAATCGTCCTGGATACGGCGTTAATCCCATGTTTACAGTCAATATGGCCAATCTCGTGGGCCAAGGCGGCGGCGAGATCACCCGGCTTATCTGTAAACTCCAGCAGTCCGCTATTGACAATCACATAACCGCCCGGTAAGGCATAAGCATTAATCTCCGGGTCGGCCACCACGGTCAGGGTGAAGTTGATTTCCGCCCGCCGGTTGGAACGGGCGGTTAAATCAGTAAATATCCGTTCAAGTTGACGCTGCTTTTCCGAGGTTAACCGCAGGACCCGTTTTTCCCGTACTAATTGTTGATAACCGGTAAAGCCAATTTCCTTTTCCAGTTTAAGCCATAATGATTCGGCATGGCATATTGAAAAGGAACCAAAGATACTGCAGACAATGAAGAGCAAAAGGGAACCGAGAATCTTGCGAAAATGGCGCATTGCCGGATACCCCCTGTTAATCATTATAAGACGATGGCCAAAACAAACAAAAAGCGGCCCGGCTTCCGCCCCAAGCCGGGGGCCAACTGATGGTTATTCATTCATCATCTTTTCCCATTCAGCCAGCCAACGTTGAAGATTCGCGTTGACTTTCGCCGGCGGGATATTTAAGATGTTTTTAACTTTGCCGGCAATCCGAAAACTGTCCGGCAGGGTGACATCGGTCCGTACCGGATACATAAACTGACTTTCCGGAATGAGTTTCTGCAATTCCGGCGTCAACAGGTATTCCACCAGCTGGCGGGCTGCTTTGGGATTGGAGGCGTTGCGGACAATCCCCACCCCTTCGATTTGCGCATAGGCCGCCTGGTCCAAGATTAGGGGCCGGTACTTTTCCGTATGCTCATGCAGCAAATGATAGACCGGACTGGTGGTATAGGAAAGGACAATCGGGGCTTCGCCTCCGGTATACATTCCGTAAGCTTCGTCCCATCCGGGAGTAATCGTTAACAGATTCGGCTTTAATTTGCGCCAGTAATCCAGATATCCCGGCTCGCCATATAAGGCGATGGTGGTCAGGAGAAAGATTTGTCCGAGTGATGAAGTTAACGGGTTTTCCAAAATAATTTTTTCCCGATACTCGGGCCGGGTCAGGTCCAAATGAGTCCGGGGCAGTTGCGTGAGTTGTTCCCGGTTATAATTTAAAACGACATAGCCATAATCAAACGGAATTAAATTGAAGCTGGGATCAAACACTATGTCTCGTTTCAATTTGGCGGCGGCTTGCGGTTTATAGGGCTCTAAAAGTTTTTCCGCCTTTACTTTGGGTAAATAATTATGGTCCAGACCAATCACCACATCGGCGTGGGGAGCTTTTTTCTCCAAAACCAGTCGATTAAATAGCGGACCGGTATCTGAAAATGACTTGAAATTGACTTTCAGGCTGTTGCCATCCTTAAAATGTTGGGTAATCTTGGCGGTTAAAATCTGCGGAAAACTGGAGTAAGTATAAACCGTCAACCTGGCCGGCGCCCGCCGGCAACCACCATCAAACAGTAAAATGATACTTAATATAATGGCAAGTTTAATTCGCATTACAAATCCACTCCTAATATTTCATCGCTGATTGCACGTTAAAAATACGGAAAAACAGTACATTAAGTAATTTCGGTTTGCTCTTGCCTCAGTCCTTCATGTTAATTGGTGGATCTCCATTCAGTTTCGCCAAGTAAAAGGCGACCAGTTCCGGATAAAGGTCGAGGAACTCTCTCCCGACGGGGGTTATTTGATAAACTCCCTTGGTTACCCGTTCAAACCATTGATAATAGTTTTTTTGCAGAATCGCGCCGGTCTTGGGGCCGGTCCCCAAGGCTTTAAGCTCGCGAGGCGCCAATGGTCCGTAATGTGCTAAATAACAAGCGATCTGTAAGGAATTTTCTTTATAGGCCGTCATTAACTTTTGTTTGACACTACCTCCGGTATTATAATTACCATGGCGTTCCCGAACTTCGTTCCATAATTGTCGCGTTTGAAGCTTACTTCGGTTGCGGCTGCGTTTCCGGTCAAAGGGGGCCGGGTGGAAGAGCGGTTCAACTTGGGGCGGCGTCGCCCGTAAATCCACCAGGATTAAACCGAGTTCCAAGCGGCGGACCAAATGGCAGAGATCTTTCCAACGTCGCGAAAAACGCCCGGTTTTCGGGCGCGGGATGGCCAGATAGACCGAGTCCGCAATTTTTTGCCTTTTCACGGCCTGAATCAACAAAGTTGCATTAAAACTACTCTTCATTTCCACAATTATCAGATCCGTCGCCTTCGTGGCTACGATATCACAATGGTTAACTTCCGCTTGTACCGTATAACCCAGATCGATCAAATAATCATATAACGGCTGATACAGAGCGGTTTCTAAAATCCGGTCCCCTTTTTGAGTCATATCTTTTTAGCTCCGCTTTACTGGTTAACTAATTACTAAGATATCAGATTGAGCGTCATTAGTAAATACCAACTCGATTGTCAACTGTGAATTAATTACTTTTCCATTTGAAAATTGACACCTGTTTCTGATTTTTTTACCAATCATTTTAACAAAAATAATCTGAATTTGCACTATTTTCTGGATACTAACAGAATTTACACCAGCAAATTAATGAAAACATTCCGGGAATGGAATACTAATTCATAACGGCAGGGGGAGTTTTCAGGGTAGTCACTACTAAATAAACCCGTGTCGGAAGATCCGAGCGCGGGTTTACTAATAGTCGATTCGTTTGCGTCTTTAGCAGGAAGCAAGCATGGACGTTTCAGGCATTTAGAGATTTTCCGGTTCGGAAGGCGTGGAAATCTTCCCTAATGTCGTGGCCAATTCCACATCATACTTCGCCTGGGTCGCCAAGTCTCCCAAAGCCACCATGCCGACAATACGATTGTTATCAATTACCGGCAAACGCCGAATCTGATGATCAGCCATCAGTTCGGCAGCTTGATTGAGATTCATCTCCGGACTTACCATTTGGACATTGGAGGTCATGACGTTTTTCACCGGAGTAGTTTTGGGGTCTTGTCCATGCGCGATATTCCGCACCACAATATCCCGGTCGGTCACAATGCCCAGCACATTATTCCCCTGGCAGACGGGTAATATCCCCACATCATGTTTTTGCATCAACTGGGCCGCCTCAATCAAATTAGCCTCAGGATTCAAACAAGCGACTTGATCGGTCATAATTTCTTTAACCTTCATTATACTATAGCGTCCTTTCTTTATTTTTTTTAAGTTTTCCCCAGGTCATTTCCGGTCATTCAAGAATATTTTCTTCCGAGCTTTTTGCGATGTTCTGAAACGTAGACTGGATAAGGGTTTGAAAGGGAGCCAAAAATAACTTTCTTCCAAAAAAGCGGGCAAAAAGATGGTTTTGAAGGAAAAAGAAAAGGCCGGGCTAAAAATTCACCCCAGCCACCAGAATTTAATAAAAAAAAGAAACAGGCGAGCCCATCTGTGGTAAAATTGAAGTATACAAACAATATTAACCTCAGGAGGGCACCTGTTATGGCTATTATACCACAAATGAAACTGTTTGAGTGGACGGAAATTGAAATTCTTGGTGATTTGGTGCGACTACAATATGTACTGGAAGCAATGCCGGATGAAAAATTAATGAAGGTGCTTGAAAAAATTCGCGGTAAAGGGCGAAATGACTTTCCGGTCCGAGCGATGTGGAATTCGGTACTGGCAGGTATTGTGTTTCAACATGATAACGTGGAGAAGTTACGGCGGGAATTGGCCCGCAACGGACAGTTAAGAACACGGTGCGGATTTGAAGGGAAAACGCCGCGGTCCTGGGCATATACCCGATTTTTGAAGGGGCTGATGAAACAGAAATTATTAATTAATGAAATTTTTGAAGATTTAGTAAAACAGTTAGAAGAGATTTTACCGGAATTCGGCAAGCGTTTGGCAATAGATAGCAAGGCGATACCATCATTTGCTAAACATCAGAATAAGAATGAAACGGGTGACGGGCGCGGGGAGCATGACGGGAATTCTCGCTCAAATTAAACGTTCCGTTGATTCCAAGTATAATTCCATTGTATTCCCGACTACTATCCGCAAAACTCAAGTGGATGTCGGTCATGCTCCTAAACCGGGTCATTGCCCTTTAAGATATTGCGCGGTTAAACCAATAATGCCCAGTTGGTTCCATCCCCAAAACCACTCGCTGTTTTTGATGTTTCCGTTTTAATTCCTCAATCCAAGATACCATGAGCTGGAATTACTCATTTTTATTATGTCTCACCGGAATTACTCCGGCTAT
>JASFQO010000224.1:0-5115 GCA_050115405.1 Bacillota bacterium | reverse complement strand
CTTTATTTAACAGGCGCTCTGGCGGACCAACTTGTTCAACCAAAGCTTTCATTGGGTTATGTCTTATTTATGTCTCTTTATGCCTTAGCCGCTTGGGCTTGGGTAGTTTTTATTTTGAATTTGGGAATGCGTTTTTTAAATTTTAAAAATCGCTTTCTACAGTACGCTCAGGAAGCGGTGTTGCCATTTTATATTTTACATCCGACAGTAATCTTACTAATTGGATTTTATGTGGTACGCTGGAATATATCGATTATCTCAAAATTTTTGCTGATCAGTGGCAGCTCGTTCGTTATAATCATGGCGCTATACGAGTTTTTTATTCGGCGCTTTAATTTCATTCGAATCTGTTTTGGGTTAAAAGCTTTAAAAAGTACCGATCATTTTTTGGACTAACCTAAAATTATTCCTGCTTTCTAACGTTGACACCCTTAAATTGATTGCCGGCATGTTTTAAAAGTTCCTCTAATGATTGGTAAATCATTATTTTTCCTTTCAATCATAGAATGAAATTTCGTTCTATGCTTAATTATATACCAGTATTTTAAATTAAGCAAGTATTTCAAATTTTGATCGCCACATCCATTTTTGTATCCTTTCGGTTTGGTTCACCCAAATCCGAAAAATATAATCCGGGAATACGTTGATAAATAAAGTAACAAAACGTAGTAATGGAAACGGCTACGAACCTTGATTTTTAAACAGTTGAGGCGCAAAACTATGAGTGAAAAAACGGATAAAAGTATTTCTAATTATCTGGTCTCGGGAGACTCCATCTCCAAAGGAGTTATCTTTGATGAAGTAAAGAATAAATATTTGATAATTGAGGTCTAGCTAGTTTCAGATATTCTTCAATTTTTAAAATATAAATTTGCGTTTTATGGGCCGTTACAAGTTATTTCATACTCTGTTTGCAACAGCTACGCTGGCGGTTAAGTCATGACGAAGGTAAAACTTGACAAAAGAAAGGAATTCTAGTATAGTTAAGGCGACAAAGGTCGGTGCTCAACGACGGTGAGCGCTGATAATATATCGGTTTTTAACCGTCTCGGGATACTTAAAAATTAAGTGTGAGAGATATGACTCGTTAACACCTAATTTTAGTATTCCTGAAGATGGTTTTTTTATGGAAAAGATATATTTATGAAAAAAGCCGGCGCCACTTATATTATGGCTGGCGCCGTCATAATATCGACTTTAACCGCCACGGGGTAAAGATGATTGGGTGTGCGGCACATCCAATCCCGGCCAGGACAGATCACGTAGGAGGTTTTTTTTATGACCAAAGAAAAATTTGTGACTAAACTAAAAAACGATGACAATACCTTCAAAGAACTTTTTGTCAGACATCCTGATAATCCCATTTTGACGGCGAAAAACTGGCCTTATCCGGCGCATACGGTATTTAATCCGGCAGCGACGCTTTTTCGGGGAAAAATTCTTTTGCTGGCAAGGGTTGAAGACCGCCGGGGATTTTCTCATCTAACCAAGGCGGTTAGTGAAAATGGGATTGACCATTGGCGGATCGATAGCGCGCCGACGCTGGAAAGCGATATCAATGAGCACCCGGAAGAATTATGGGGGGTTGAAGACCCCCGGATTTCCTGGCTTGAAGAACTGGGAAAATGGGCTGTTACCTATACCGCCTATTCTCGGGGAGGGCCATTGGTGGCCATGGCGTTAACTGATGATTTTGAAAAATTTTCCCGGTTGGGCCCCGCCACAACACGGGAAGACAAAGACGCCGCTCTTTTCCCGCGTCGCATCAATGGAAAATGGGTGCTGATTCATCGGCCGATTGTCACCAGTTATGTACCGGGAGCCCATATTTGGCTTTCTTATTCCAATGATCTGGCCCACTGGAGTGACCAAAATCTGCTGATGCACGCGCGATCCGGGGGTTGGTGGGATAGTGGAAAAATTGGTCTTGGCGCGCCGCCTTTGGAAACTTCTGAAGGATGGCTGCTCTTGTATCATGGGGTCCGTCAGACTTCCGCCGGATCTACTTATCGCTTGGGTTTGGCATTGCTCGATCTGGAAAATCCCACCAAAGTATTGCGGCGTAGCGATGAGTGGATTTTTGGTCCGGTAACCCAGTATGAACGGGAAGGCGATGTAGATAACGTCGTTTTCTCCTGCGGGTGGGTAATGGACGAACCGACCGGTGTGGTGAAAATGTATTATGGCGGCGCTGATACTTGTATTGCTCTGGCTACCGCCGCCATTAGTGATTTACTGGAATACATCCGCCGCTGTCCGGAACCGCGGCAGGGTGATTTTTATTAACATTATTTAATCGCCTGAGCTGATGTCAGGAAGCAAAAAATAGTCAAACGCAGAGGAGGACAAAGAAATGATTACCAATACAGTCAAAAAAATTGCTTTTTTGAGCACCTATCCGCCAAGGGAATGCGGATTAGCTACCTTTACCGAAGATTTGGTCAACGCAATGGATCAAACGTCTTTGATTGAGCCGAGCGTCATTGCTGTGGCTAATTCAGAGAAATATGTCGATTCGCGGGTGAAATTTATCGTGAATCAGCAAGATCGTTCCAGTTACTTGAAGGCGGCTTTTTGGGCCAATCACCATGCCGACCTGCTGATTATTGAACATGAATACGGCATATTTGGCGGGGACTGCGGGAAATATGTGATTGATTTGGCGAAAGAGTTAAGCATTCCTTTTATCGTTACTACCCATACCGTGCTCTTACAACCATCGCTGAAACAGCGCGCGGTGTTGCGGGAATTAGGAAGACTGAGCGCAAAAGTGGTGACCATGGCGGAGAGCGCCATGCCAATATTGACAGGGACTTACGATATTCAGGCCGAAAAAATCAGGTTCATACCCCATGGCGTCCCCTATATGAAGATGGAATCGCGAGCGCAATTGAAGTTGCGCCATGGTTTACAGCATAATCAGGTAATCAGCAGTTTCGGGCTGATCAGCCCGGCTAAAGGATTGGAGTATGGGATTAAAGCTTTGGCAAAAGTGGTCCCCGATTATGATAATGTGCTCTATCTGATTCTGGGCAAAACCCATCCCGGCGTCAAGGAGCGCATGGGGGAAAGTTATCGGAAAAGTCTGATGGATTTGGCGGAACGCTTGGGGATCAGGAAACAGGTCCGGTTTATTGATAAATATCTGACCAAAGAAGAGGTAATTACCTATCTCCAGTTGTCGGATATGTACCTGACCCCCTATTTGTCCGCGGAACAGGCAGTCAGCGGGACATTGGCTTACGCGATGGGGTACGGGCGGGTGATTATATCGACCCCTTACCGGTATGCCCGGGAGATGCTGGGTAACGGCCGGGGACTGCTGGCCCGATTCAGCGATGACGATTCGTTGGCGTCCTGTATCCGGACTGTGCTCGGCAATCCCGCCCGGAAAAAAACAATGGAGCAGAAAACCATGGCGGTTGGCCGGACCATGACGTGGGAGAATGTGGCTGACCGGTACGTTGAACTGTGCGGCGACGCGATCAACAAAATAAATCGTCCGTTGAAGATCGAACTGAGGTTGCCTTTGTATCCGTTGGATAAACATGCGCCTATCCCAGCGAAGCTAAACATGCGGAATGGAATGAAGGTAAAATTATGATTAGCTCCGGCCTTCCATTCGATGACGCGCATATTTTTCGCATGACCGATGCCACCGGTATGTTTCAGCATACACGATTTAGTGTTCCTGATTTGGATAAGGGTTATACTACTGATGATAACGCCCGGGCGCTGATCATGGCGGTGATGCTTTACGAAAGACAACATCATAAAAAATTTTTAGCTTTAGTCTACCGTTATTTGGCCTTTGTTTTGCATGCGCAAAATGAAGCCGGGCGTTTCCGGAACTTTATGACCTATGAGCGGCAGTTCACTGAGCTGGAAGGGTCGGGAGACTGTTTCGGGCGTTGCCTGTGGTCATTAGGGTATACGCTGACCTCAACGGTCATACCGGAGGGAGTAAAAGATGCCTGCGCCGGCGCTGTCCGCCGTTCCTTGCCTAATATACCGTTTTATTCCGATTGTATAAGGGAGCAGGCGTATGCCATCATCGGTCTTGGTTTTGTTGCAAGCGATGAGGCTCATGCCATTATTCGCGAACTAGCCGCTCAGTTGGCGGGTTTATTTGAAAAATGCGCCGGAGATCCGGACTGGCAATGGTTTGAGGATAGCTTGACTTATGATAACGCCATCTTGCCGTGGGCGATGTTCACCGCTTATCGCGCGACAAATCAAGAGCGGTTTCTCCATATTGCCCGCGAGAGTATGAAATTCTTTGACAAGCTGGCCTTTCGCGATGGCTTTTTCCGGCCGGTGGGCTGCGACGGTTGGTGGCTACGCGGTCGGGAACCGGCATTATATGACGAGCAGCCGGTTGAAGCGGCTATGTCGACCTTGGCGCACTTGGCGGCTTACGCCATTACCAGCGAGAAAACGATGTTAAAGTTGGCCCAAAAAAGTTTCGCCTGGTATTCCGGTGAAAATTCTTTAGGTGAAAGCTTGATCGATCCGGATACCGGCGGTTGTTTTGACGGAATTACTCCTGACGGTGTAAACCGTAATCAAGGGGCTGAGAGCATAGTTAGTTATGCGATTGCTAATTTGGCTTTGGCAAAGTACAAACCGGATGACTAAGGGAGAACTGGCGAGTTTCTGTTTTTATCATATTTTATCATATAAAGAGGTTATGAGATGAAAATTGTTATTTTGGCCGGCGGCGGCGGAACTCGGCTTTTTCCTTTGTCCCGCAGCTCTTATCCGAAGCAATTCCTGCAAATTGAAGGGGAACAATCTTTGCTGGCGCAGACTGTTACCCGTTTTTTAGCCATTGTGCCGCCGGCGGATCTGCTGATTGTTACCAATGACGCCTATCGGCGCCATGTGCAGTTGGAACTTGCTGATTGCAATGCCCAAGCCGCCCATATATTGTTTGAGCCGGTTGGACGAAACACGGCGCCAGCTATTGCTTTGGCAGCGCGATATTGTTTGGATCAACTCGGAGCCGCTCAAAATGAAGTGATTTTTGTATCCCCTTCCGATCATCTTATTCGTTCCCAACCAGAATTTGTCACTACTGTTAAAAAGGCGGAACAAATAGCCGGGCAAGATAAA
>JASFQO010000223.1:0-5119 GCA_050115405.1 Bacillota bacterium | reverse complement strand
ATCCCGGCGTTAATAGTCCGGATAAGCGGCCGATATTGAGAATCCTGGTTTTGAGCTGCATGATCGGTTGTAGCCCATCCATCTTTTGGTTGGGAAAAGAAGGCAGCCCCCAAAGGGCGGTGCCGCTCCGGACCATTGTAAAATGGGCTTCCGGAAACCTCAAGATCCCGGGACTACTGGCGACATGCTGAAGCGGAATTGAAATTCCATGGACCACTGCGCGGACGACGCAGCGGTTAAACGCGTCGATCTCGGCTTTAATCCACTCCCGTTCCCCTTGATAAGTCGATACCGGATGGGTAAAAACACCTTCAACCCGTAACCGTTTTTTAGCACTGATTTGCAATAGCAGACTTTCAAAATGTTCGGGGAGTACCCCGATACCACTCCGGCTCGTATCCACGCGAATATGGATCGGCAAATCGCTTTGGTAGACATCGCAAGCATATTGCAGCGCGTCTGCAAATTCACGATCGCCGACCGTCGGGGTCAGTTGATACCGGATGATCCTTTCCGCCTCACCTGCTAAAGAAAGTCCCATCACCAAAATTGGAAGCGTAATTCCGGCCTCGCGTAGTTCCACCCCTTCCGCAACCCGTCCCACTCCTAAATAATCAATGCCGTTCTCCGCCAGAAATTTAGCGATTACACAGGCGCCATGACCGTAGGCGTCATGCTTGACCACCCCTAACAGCTTGGTGTGTCCGCCAAGATAAGAGCGGATGAGGGTCAGGTTTTTTTGTAATAACGTCAGATTAATTTCCGCCCAAACGAGCGGCTGGGATTGGACAATCGGCATCCTTTGCTCTTTTATTCCTCCCTGTTTTATACTGCTTTGCATTTTAAAGACAAACTAATAATTTGACAAAATAGTTGACATTAAAACGTTTTGACAAATTATTAATATACATTTAATTGCAAAATCGTCTTACTCATTTCTTTAAACCGTTAGCCATTCAATATACTCATAGTAAAATAATAAAATAATAAAAAAAATACCGATTGCATAATCGGTATTTGAAATTGCATAATTTACGTTTAATTGGCATAATTTAATACAAAAACGCCTTCACGGGTAATGAGCGACCGCAATTTTAAAAAGACCGAAAAAGTTTAATCAATCGAGCAACAAAGCGATACTCGCTGCAAAAATACCATTTTCCCGGCCTATTTTGAAAAAACCATGATTCTTATTCACCAGATACTCAATATTATTTAATCCAAAACCATGATTTTGGTTATCCTGTTTCGTCGTCCGGTTGTTTCCCTCCTGTAATACCGGCCCGGCGCCGAGCGGATTTTCGATCCGGATGATTAGATAATTGGGTTTATAGCGAATGCTTAAATCAATGTACCTGTCCTTGGCCGCGATTTTCGCGCAGGCTTCCATGGCATTATCCAACAGATTTCCTAAAATGATCGTCACGTCAAATTCATTTAATGGCAGTCCTCCCGGAAGGTTGATCTTTAATTGCAGCCTGATTTGATTTTCTTTGACGGCCGATAATTTATAATTGAGCATCGCCCTGACGATTGCATAAGGTATATTCGCCATATTTTGAAATTCGGCGGCGGTATTCACCAGTTTTTGAGTATAATTCCGGGCATCCTCAATTTCCCGGTCTTCCAGCAAACCGTAAATCACTCCCAAATGATGGTTGAAATCATGCCGTTCCGCCTTGAGCCGATAGATCAACTGCTCCAGGTTTTCCATATAGTATAATTGTTGTTGATAATACGCTTCGACTGCCTTGGCGTATTCTTCACTGCGCGCCTTCTCGTCCAGATAAATGTTTGAGAAACCGATGATTAAAACCGCCATCACCGCTAACGCTACCGCCAGGTGGACCGCTAACGCGGGCACATCTAAAATTCTGTCGTATTTAACAATTAAATCGGGGTAATAATAGTCCAGACCTATTACCAAAAGCACCACGGCGATCAGGGAAAAAATCAAAATAAATCTGGGCCAGCCGGTCAAGATGATACTTATTACCGCTACCGCCACTACAGCGTAATAAGGAAAGACGCCATAGATACCATAACTGCAAAACCAGCTATAAGGGAAAAAAATCAAGACGAACATCACGCAGGAAACGATCGCCGTCGTCTCAAAATACCGCTTCACTCTGGAAAGATAATATAAAAACAGCCATCCGGTTCCGAAGGCGAACCATAACCACCCGCCATGCAGCGAGAATAAATCCAGCAACGCCCCAAAAAAGGTCATAAAAATCCCCAGCAAAAGGGCAAAATTGAATATACGGTGTTCAAATGAAAAATGCTCCGTATCCCCGAGCAGTATACCGACGATTTGCTTCATGATTCATCCTCTCCGCTAAACAATCTTTGGGCCAGCATTTCTTTGATATTCCCAATATACGGCCTGCTCACGGGAATCGGTAAGTTTCCTTCCAAAATGATGGTTTTTTCACGATAAACCTCTATTTTGGCTATATTTACAATATATCCCTGATGACATTTTACAAAAAAATTCGGATCAAGCTCAACCAGGAGTTTGCTAAAATTCCCATAAAATTCAACAGCGCGGTTTGCGGTATGGACTTTGATCTTATGGCCAATCTTTTCAAAATAATCGATCGCGTCATAATCAAGCCGGATAGTTTCAGTTTTCTTACGGACGGTAAAAAACTTTGGAGCAGTTTTCGCATTGACGTTTTTTTTGAATAATTCCAGCGCTTCTTGAAACACCTTGGTAAATTTCTCCTCGGAGAGCGGTTTCAGCAAATAATGAAAGGCCCTGACCCGAAAAGCGTCCAGAGCGTAATTTTCGTAGGCGGTGATATAGATAATGATGGCGGATTGATATTGCGCGCGGATTTTTTCTCCCAATTGAATCCCGTCCATCACGCTCATCTCAACATCCAGGAAGACCAAATCCGGCGGATTCTTTTTTAGCTGCGCCAGAAAATCCACCGGGTCGGACGAACTGATAACCGTCAACCCGGAACCATCCGTAACGCGCTGCAAATATCTCCGGAGCAGTTCAATTTGTTCGGGACAATCGTCACAGATACCGATAGTTAAGACCATGCTTGCGCCTCCTACCCGCGATTCGCCGTCCACGGGTAATTAGATCATTCCTTAATGTCTTTTGATTTTGTAGTTATTTGGTTATTTTCTTGACGTTTTACGTAAATTCCTTTATTAATTAATTAGCAAACTTCAAAAAATTGCCACATATGCTTTACCCAAAGCCTCTTGATTTTCACCTCCCCAATAGTGGCAAAATGAGACTTTATCCCGGCACCAATCGCCCCGTCTGACAATAGACTAAAGTGACTAATGACTAATAAGGAGGGGTTGAAATTGGATGATACCAGACAACTGCGTTTACGACTAGCCGAAGCGTATATTCCGTTTCAAATATATGTTAACCGTTGGGAGCCGTTGAAAGCTTTGGCAATGGGAACGGTCTTCCCGGAATTATATCGTCCTTATCATGGGACGACGGATGGATGGGGGAGGGATTGAAATGCATCGGGAACAGCAAGGACTACTAAACCGGATTCAGGCTTTGGAATTTACGGCTGTTGATTTCAATTTATACCTTGACACCCATCCCAACGACCAACGCGCTTTATGCGAATATCAGAATACGGTGGGGGAATTGGAAAAGTTACGCCGGGAATATGTGCAAATGGCCGGACCTTTAACCCCAATGGATTTATCGGAGCAGAGCTGCTGGAGGTGGATTGAAGAACCGTGGCCCTGGCAAATTGAATATTAAAAATTCTTGAAGATGTAAGTGAGGAGGGACTACTGAATGTGGGTTTATGAAAAGAAGTTGCAATACCCGGCTAAAGTCGGTAAGTGCGATTTAAAAATGGCGAAATACCTAATCACCCAATATGGTGGCCCGGATGGGGAATTAGGCGCCGCCCTGCGGTATATGAACCAACGTTATACCATGCCGACCGGCGTCACCATTGGAATTGTTAATGATATTGCCACGGAAGAACTGGGTCATTTGGAAATGATCGCCACCTTGGTCTATAAATTAACCAAAGACGCCAGTCCCGAAGAGATGCGCCGGGTCGATTTAGGCGGCCATTACGCCGAACATGACCGGGCTTTGTTTTATGTGGACGCCACCGGCAATCCGTGGACAGCGACTTATATTCAAGCCAAAGGCGAACCGGTGGCGGATTTAACTGAGGATATGGCGGCGGAACAGAAAGCGCGGGCGACCTATCAATTGTTGATTGACTTGACCGACGACCCGGACCTTAAGGATACCTTGAGCTTTTTGAGAGAACGTGAAATCGTCCATTTTCAGCGGTTTGGCGAGGCCTTGGATTTGGTGCAGGACCATCAATGCCGGAAACGGATTTATTAATGAACTCGAAATAATCAAGATAAAAATTAAGAGCCTATCGGCTCTTTCTCTTCTATTTATTTAAAACCAAATCGAAATCAATCCATAATTATCTTAATGGGTTTTATGAGAATCACCTCCTTTCTGAGGTGATTCCCCTCCGGTAGCAGCTAACTATCGGAGGGGTTTGATTTTACCCATATTTTTTTCCGTCGCATCATTATTTTGGGAGGCATAATGATTTCCGTAATCTCCACCCCGCGATAATCAGCATCGCCCAAACAACGGCAACAATTATCGCAAATTTTGGTCTCATCCAAATCGCAGACCCGACAGGCGCCGCAATTATCGCATACTTTACCGTCTTCCAAGATACATTTGCGCATCCCGACCAACCTCACTTTTTTAATCTTGGCCTTCAGAAAGGAATTCCTCTTTGCTCTCCAGAATGATCATAAAAATAATGGAGGAATATTTAATGCTATTTGCCTTATCGGTTCGAGTCAGTCTCGGTAAAAACCACCGTCGTCTGGACCTGATTGTCGAAGCCGCCGCAGCCGGCGAGGCGGAAGCCAAAGCGCTCAAACAAGCCAAAAAAATTTACAATCCCGGTAAAAAAGCAGTCTACACCGTTATCAAGACTGTCAGTGAAACCGAAGCCTTGACGGTCTTGGCGCCACCCGGTATATCGATTCCTAAATAAAATATCAATAATTCCCACTTAAACGTGATAATTATATATACGTTATTTAGGAATCGCTTTACTAAGGCTTAGAATTT
>JASFQO010000222.1:0-5124 GCA_050115405.1 Bacillota bacterium | reverse complement strand
GATATCCGTATTTATTGGAAAAAGCCATGATAATATTCCCCCGAATCCGGGCCTGAATATTCTCCTCAGTCTCGTCGGGCGCAGTCCCGGCAAATTCCTCCCTCAAAGTATCAAGATAAGTCTGAAAAATGGGGGCAATCGGAATTATTTTGAAATCAATTCCCAAAGTAACCGCTAATTGCTGCGAATCGGTCACGCTACCGGACGAAGAATACAGCGAGGGCATCGCAATCCCCAACACATTTTCCCGTCCCAAGGCCTCAACCGCCAGACAGCACGTGAGCGCCGAATCAATTCCGCCCGATAGTCCGATCACCGCTTTGAAAAAACCACATTTACGCATGTAATCCTTGATTCCCAATACCAATGCCTGCCGAAGCGCAGCCATATGTTCCAACGGACGGTACATGGCGGGATTGCCTTGATCCTCGGTTAGTACTGTCTGCAGATTTTCTTGGAAAAAAGGACTTAAGGCCAATGGATTGCCGTCCCGATCAAAGGCCATGCTGCCGCCGTCAAAGATCAACTCATCATTGCCGCCAACCTGATTAACGAAGATAAACGGGATGCGGTGCCGGACGGCATGATTTTTGACCAAACGGTAACGCAACGCATCTTTCCCCAGATAAAACGGGGAAGCGGATATATTAACAAGCAACGTAGCGCCCGCCTCCGCCAGGCCCCGAATCGGATCCATAGGGTACAGCCCCCCTCCCGCCGGCTGATATTCCGGTTCATTCCAGGCGTCTTCACAGATGGAAACCCCGATCCGTTCCCCCTTAAACAGGACCGGACAATTTGCTTGCGCCGGGGCAAAGTGACGGGCTTCGTCGAAAACATCATAGGTAGGCAGTAATGACTTGGCCTGATTTAAAATGATTTCTCCCTGATAAATAAATACTGCCGAATTGGTTAAACCTTTTCCGACAGCAGTGTCCGTCCGTAACGGCGCCCCAAACAAAATTCCCGTATCCGGATACTTCACCGACATTACCCGTAACTTCTCAATCGCTTCATTTACCCGGTCGATGAACCAAATTCGCTCCACGAGATCTTTCGGAGGATAACCTACCAAAAAAAGTTCGGGGAAAACGATCAAGTCCGAACTTTGGCAATAATCATCCCACACTTTTAAAATTTGTCGCACATTGCCGTCAATATCCCCAACCACCGGATTTAATTGGGCAAGCGTAATCCGCATAACTCCACTTCCTTCACTTCTAAATGCGCTCTTAAATCCTAAGATTTAATGTTGCATTATTCGCGGTAAATTCGGTTATTCCTTCACCGTAACCGGAATTTTACTACCACAGTCCGGACAAGTTCCCGTCGCTCTAATTTGGATTTGATATCCTTCCCGCGCAATCAAAATCCGGCCGCAAATCGGGCAATAGGTATGGTTGGTCCCGCCGATATTGCCTAAGTAGACATATTTAAGGTAGGCCTTGGCAATTTCACCGGCCAGTTCCATAGTCTGCGGCGGGGTAGCCGGTTGTTTCATCCGATAATTAGGAAAATAGGCGGAGAGATGCAGCGGAATTTCGGGGTCCAATTCCGCAATCCACTGCGCCATGGCAGCAATTTGTTCCGGCCCATCATTCGCGCCCGGAATAATTAAAGTAGTTAACTCCACATGGATCCGCCCGACGGCAGTCCGGATATTATCCAACACCGGTTGCAACGGTCCATGGCAAAACTTGCTGTAATAATCGGGCGTAAAACCCTTCAGATCAATATTCGCGGCATCGGTATACTCAAGCAACTTCCGCCAGGGTTCCGCCCGGAGCAGGGCATTGGTCACCAAAACATTCTGCAATCCGGCGGAGCGGATTAACGGCATCGTACCCAGCAGAAATTCAAACCAGACTACCGGTTCCGAATAAGTATAGGCCAGTCCGATATTGCCTTCTTCCCGATGGGTTTTCTCCGCCAATTGACAGAGTTCTTGAGGATTGAACGTCCGCGTGGCCACTTCCGTCGCTTGAGAAATCCGCCAGTTCTGACAATATTCACAAGCCAGATTACAACCGACCGTACCCACCGAAAGAATGGGCCGTCCCGGGAAAAAGTGATATAACGGCTTTTTCTCTATCGGGTCCAAAGCGAGGCTCGAAACCAGACCATAGTTCGTGGCGACCAGCGCCCCGTCCAGGTGCCGCCGCACCTGACAAAACCCGGCTTGACCGGCCGGGATTTGACAGGCTTGGGGACACAGTTCACACTGAATTTTTTGATTTGGCAGCATCTTATAGTAACGGGCTTCTTGCACGTTGGGCAAACCTCCTCTCGTCGTTCGTGGTTCGTCGTTCGTTGCTCGAGGAACTAACGGTTTTTTTGAATAGGCCCGCAAGTCCTAAGAATCTCGTGATTCTGACTAACCCTGGTTCAGACTTTAATAATATCTTACCACTTCAAACCGTTGCAATTCCACCGGTCCCTTGGTAATCCCGGCCTTGCGTTTGGCAATCGCCACTTGTTCGGCGGCGGTTTCAACCCCCTCCAGGTTCGGTAACAGAAGGCCCTGCCGCCGCCCCTGCCGGACGATCGCCCCGTAACGTTTGGGGTCCAACTCCGCCATACCGGCAATTGCTTCCGCCGGTTTTAAGACATCCACACTATATACCAAATCGTCCAACTCATCCGCAGCCACCGGTTCAAAACGCGGGTCTCCCGTTGCGGCGGCGATCGCGTTATATTGCACTTCTTCCACTAAATTGTCCCGGGTGGGGTTAATTGTCCCGATACAACCGCGCAACTCGCCAAACTTTTTGATTGAGACAAAAACCCCGGCGTGTTCCTGCCGCCAAGCCTCCAAGCCGTCCGGCGCCGGTAAGTTAGCTTCATTAACCTTAGCCTCAATCACCTGTCGGGCAAATTTGACCACCGGGGATTCCCCGGCGCGACGGTCGGCAACCGCCTGGCGCCGGTCCGCCCACAACCGGTCCAAATAACCTGCGCCGGCCTCTCCGGGTTGCAACGTCGCTATTGCATATCCGACGCCAAACGGTCCCTGATAACTCAACAACCGGGTCTGAAAAGTCACGCCCTCCAAAGTCCCCAGCAACATAATCACGCTGGGGAACCCACATTGCGCGGCTTTCTCCAGTAAAACCGGATCAAAATCCAACAACTCCCGCACTGCCGCCCGCTGCAGCAGATCAAGAAATTTGCGGTCAAACTCCGCGCCACGAGGATCATAAGGATAAGGTCCGTTGGGCACTAAACAATGCGTGAGGTCGCCGCTCGCTAAGACCATTGTTTTCCGGCCCAATTCCGCCACAGCTTGCCGAATTTGGATTCCAAACTGATATAATTCGATTAATGGCAGCATACTAATGGGAATTACCACCAGCTTCACTTGCGCCGCCCATTGCGGGTCAAAAAAACTTAAGGGTACCAATACGCCATGATCCAAAGCACAACGTCGCCGCTGACCCACGGCCTCTTGGTGTTCAATCAAATAGACCGGTAAACCTGCTTCGCGGCCTAAACGCCAGATTGCAGTCGCTAATTCCTGATCCGTCGGCCAACTCCAGGTCCGCTCCAACCCAAACTCGGCCAGGTCGCCGGTCAGGAACTCATCCTCGTAAATGATTATGGCATCCCGATATACTGTGCCATGGGGTGTAAAGACGATGATCGTCTCCGGCGGGTCCGCCCCCAACATTTGGTCGACCTCCGCCATTGCCGCAATTGTCTCCGTCAACCGTGCCCGTTCCGTAGCGCCGCCGATGCCCGGCACCAAAAGCGGCGGATGCGGCGCCAATACCCCAAGGTCAATCATTATGCATCACTTCCTTAAAATTGATACTCCGTCTTCAAGAGATACTTAGCCCTGGTACTGCTTAAATTGCCGTTGGGCGCCGCCTGCAATTGCCAGTCCAAATGTAACCATTCCCAAGTTAACGTACAAATTATCCCGGCATCCCCATGATCGTCCAGCGATTTATAGTTATAGTGTTTGGCAAAAATCTCAAGATTATAAGCGAAAGCTTCTCGTTTACGGAAGTACTCCACTGCCAGCGCCTGTTGAAAACGGGTATTGTAATCCGGGTCCTCGTCTTCCTCGGTATCGGCTTCATTTTGGTATCCGCCGGAATAACTCAAATCCGCCAACCTCAGTTTTGTCGCCAACCACCATTGCCCCCGCACCGCATATTTACCCTCCAGTTTAATACTGTCGGCGGCATAGTCCCCGTTATAGCCGGTGGTATCCGATCTGGCGTAACTGCCGGACAACTTCCATCCCTTATTCAACTGGTAATTGCCGGATAGCTCCCATTTGTGGCTTTGACCCTCTTTCTTCCCTTTGGTCTGGACAATTCCGTTACTGTCTGTCTCTTCGCGCAGGCGGTCCTGATAATAGTCAGTATTGGCGTAGGTATACCCCAATTTGACTTTTAATTGGTTATTAACCTGATAGCTCACCTCCTGATCCCAGACATATTTTAATGCCGTATAGTTTGTATTGTATCTTGAGGGGGTAGGAGTGTCAATGGCGACAAAATTGGGGTACAGTTTATCACTCCGGGTCAAATTCAATCGATAACGCCATCGCTGCGGCTTATACAACACCTTTACTTTTATTTGGTCCAATTGGTAATTATACAATTCAAGATTGCTTGCCAAGGCCGCGCGTCGGGAGCCGGAGTAACCGACGCCTAATTTCACCTGTTGCCACGGGCGCCATTCATAGCCAAGCCCATAATGATTAATCCGGTAGTTTTCATTCCACTTATAACTGAGGGGCAGCGCTAACCCGGCGCCCCAGCCGGAAAACCCCAAATCGGCCCGCACATTGGAGTACCGGTCATCCGTCCCGGAACTGTCTTCATAATTATCCGCCAGATCCGGCAAATAAAATTTTCCGGTCACTTTAGCGGACAGCCACTCACTTTGCAAGGCCGAGGCGGCCGCCAACCAATTTTGAGTCTCCTTCCCTTCCGTAGCTTTATGGGTCAATGTCAATTTATCCAACGTAAACTGGGACGCATAGGCAGCGGTACCGCTTGTTAACAAACATCCCATTAAAAAAATTCCCAACAACATCTTCATTTGCCGCACTCCTTTGACAGTTGAAGAATATTATTCGGGAATTTTCCGCATACAAATTTGACCGTTAAC
>JASFQO010000221.1:0-5178 GCA_050115405.1 Bacillota bacterium | reverse complement strand
ATCGCCGGATCACGGACAACCCCTTTTTTGCCGACTTTACCTCGTCCCGCTTCAAACTGGGGTTTAATCAGTGTCACCAATTCGCCGCCGGCAGCGCTCAATTCATAAAATTTGGCCAATACGAGCAATAAGGAGATAAACGACAAATCAGCTGTAATCAAGGTCGGCAACCGCTCCAGATTGGCGACCTCAAAATAGCGAATATTGTGGCGTTCAAAGACGCTGACCCGGCGGTCCTGGCGGAGTTTCCAAGCCAATTGTCCATAACCGACATCCACCGCATAAACATGGCCGGCGCCGTTTTGGAGGAGATAGTCGGTGAAGCCGCCGGTCGAAGCGCCCGCGTCCAGACAGATCCGTCCGGCCACCGTTATTGCAAAAATTTCCACCGCTTTTTTCAATTTATACGCGCCCCGACTGACGTAAGTTTCCCCGGAACCGGCGATTAACACCGGATAAGTTTGTTCCGATTCCAAAATTTGGCCGGCCTTTTCGATCCGTTTTCCGGCGATGCGGACCCTGCCGGCCATGATCGCCCGTTGCGCCTGTTCCCGGCTTTGAAAATATCCCTTTTCCACCAACCACAGATCGCTGCGTTGTTTCATCAGTCTAAGTCTCCACCTTAAATCTTTTTATATTCGGGCCGAATATTCCGGATGAGGATCCCCACTCCTATACAGGACGATAAAATATAACCCACTACAGGCAAAGCGCCGATTATACCGCTCGCCAAACACCCAATCACAATCACCAAACTGGGCCGCTCCGGATGATTGGGACCATTTTGCCGCATTACGATCCGTCCCAGCAATAGACTGACCGGGACGTTGGCAAAAAGCAAAAGTACAATGTATAACAAGATCAGCACCAGAGCAATCGGCAGACCAACCGTTGAAATCATCAACAGCACTATTGCCACGGGGACTAAAATCAAGGTTAGCAGGCCGGTGATGAAACTTCGTTGCAGCATTGTCCGGGTGGGTTGGGTAATCCGCCAGGCCGTCCGGGGAAAAACCCGGTAAAAAATCAAACTCATTAATGAATTTCCTAAAAACCAAATTATTGAGACATAAACGAAGTATTTATAATAACGCGGCCGATCGTTTTGGGGCCGGTGTACGTGATAGCCTTTGCCAAGCGTCACCTGTTGACCGGGAAGTTTTTGGGGAGCAGTTGTCCCGGTATAATCGTCGACCCGACCGGCAATCCGTACCGGGGGCAACCACTTAAGCGGCGCGCCTTTGACGGTTACGTTCCCGCCGATGGAACCGCCTAAGCGGTTACTGGAATAGGCATTTACGGCAACCGGTCCGTTGACGGTCCCGGCTAATTTCAATTCTCCAAAGGTCCCCAAAATACCGCCACTTATCCTGGATTGGGGACCGGTGGCCATCCGGAGCGCATACCCAAAGAAATTACGCGCAACTTGACCGTTAAGAGTCAGCTTCGTGGCCGCCGTCCGGAGGTTACCCACGACTGTGCCGTTGACTCGCAATTGTTCCGACACGATTCCCAAAACACTACCGTTCACCCGACCGGTAATCGTAACCTCCCGGGCGAACACCAGTAAATCACCGTCAACCGTACCTTCGATTTCCAACTGGTCACCACTGAAAATCAGGTCTCCGGCGATTACCTCTTCCGCCGCGATGGTCGCGACGCCGCTACGGATTTCCCATGGAGCCGCCCATACCGGAAATGCCGCTAAACAAAGCATTACCAATGCCAGAAATAATCTTTCCCAATGTTTCATCGTCTTTACAGTTCCTCATTTCACTTTGCGAAATATCCTAACGTCCCTCTCAGGCCCGTTTTTACAAATTTACCTTAACCAAATCCCGGTCCATCCGTTCCATACAGTCCCGCAATTTGGCGGCGAAGGGCGGATCCTGGACAATACAGACCGCTTTGATCTGACGCATAATATCGATGCCACGTCGAAATGCTTGGACAATATCCCCTTCTTGCAGGTTCTCAGTTTCTTTTAGCAGATCGGTGAAGGTTGCTCCCTGACTCCAGCGATAGGCCAATCCGGCAATGCTGGGATGAAAAAGGGCGTCCCGTTCGTCCACGCCGTAACGATAGACCAGATTCCGGATGACCGCCTTAATCGAACGCAGATCAAAGGGCAATTGTTTGGGAACGAGTTCGCCCTTGCGGGGTTCGTAATCGATACAGACAATGACGGCATTTAATTGATCCGGGTCCAACTCGTGAAATAAACCACTAAAATAAAGCTCGGTAATTAACAGCTCCTGAGTGTAGATCTGCGCCGCAAACTCGCCGCGCGGTAATAAGACGCCGTCTTTCAGATAATCAAGGTCTTCCAGAATCTCCGTTTTCAGTTGCAAATCATCGCTAAACCGGCCGGAGACCACAATCTGCGCGCAGCGTTCCTGTAAAGAATTAACCTTGGTGTTCAATTCCGACCATTCCTGAAGCACATTTTGACATTCCTGCTGCTTTTGGCGGGTGCATTTTTGGACCTTCGCGCTATCAAGTAACGCTTTCAACTCCTGGATTTCCGCGGCAATCGCGGTCCGGGCCCGCCCCCGGATAAACCGGAGCCGCCGTTGCTTTTTGCGCATGGTCTGGCGTAATTTGAAGTAGACCAAGGGACAATGCATCTCATCCTTACTGGTGCATAACGCCGCGGTCATATTGTCTAATTTGGCGATGTCCCGGGCTAATTGGTGCTCAAAGATTTTTTTATCGTTACGCGCTTGATAAGTGGCGAAATTTTGGTTTAAAATCACGTTGATTTCGGCGGCGGCATGATTGCGCGTCAAATTTAACACCGAGTTATAGGAGAGGTTAAACTGACTTTTTAATTCTTCAATCTCATCCTGTTTGGTGCTTGGAAATTCGCCGGGGCGGAAATTACGCAAGTCGGCCAGAATATAAACCGTCCCTTTGGCATCGATCCCCCGCCGTCCGGCCCGTCCGGCCATTTGAAAATATTCCAGATTCGTCATGGGCCGGAAGGAGACCCCGTCAAATTTGGCGGGACTGTCAAAACAGACCGTCCGGACCGGATAGTTGATTCCGACCGCAAAGGTCTCCGTAGCATACATTACTTTGATTAAGCCCATCCCGAATAAAGTTTCGATAATCTCTTTCAACCCCGGCAACAGTCCTGAATGATGGAATCCGATTCCCTTGACCAATAATGATCGGGCCTGAACGGCTGATTTCAATTTTTCCAGGTTATACTCGTGTAACAAACGATCGCAGACTTCTTCGGCCTGCCGCGACTCGGCGCCGTTTAAAAAATTCTTGATTAAACTGGCTTCCAAGGCTTTAACTTCACACATTCGTCGGCTGAAGACAAAGTAAAGACAGGGTAGACCCTGTTCTTTACTGACCTGTCGTACCAGATCAACATGAGTAGTCTCCCACTCCCGCTTTTTGGTGAAAGTCAGTTTGCCTTCCCTTTCCAGATCCTTGTAATATTTGATCACTTTTTTTAGGTTAGTGAGGCCAAGATGTTTTTCATAGACAAAATGTTCCAGGGGAACAGCCCGATCTTTTTTTACAATTACCGCTACTTGATGCTTTTTGATTTCACTGATCCACTCCGCCAATTCATAAACATTGGGGATGGTGGCGGATAGACCAAGCAAACGCATGCCTTCCGGCATGAAGATGATTGATTCTTCCCAGACGGTACCCCGTTCTTCGTCGGATAAATAGTGGACTTCATCGAAGATAATGTGGGAGATCCCTTCCAGACGCCGTCTGTCCTGATGCAGGATGTTGCGAAAGATTTCCGTGGTCATCAGACAGATGTCCGCCTCGGAGTTAATCACGACATCGCCGGTGACAATCCCAACGCGTTCCGGGCCATAAAGCGCTTTAAACTCCTTATACTTCTGGTTGGATAAAGCCTTGATCGGAGCGGTATAAATCACCCGATCCCTCTTGGCGCTCGCCTGTTCGATCAGGTAATCCGCAATCAAAGTTTTCCCCACCCCGGTCGGGGCTGAGACTAAGACCGAGTTTCCTTTTAAAAGTTCCGCCATTGCTTCTTTTTGAAAGTCATCCAACCGGTAATTCCGATAATACTCCCCTATCTTCCATTTACTACTCATTATTTCCACCTCGTTTCATCCTAACAACGACGCGCCAAAACGAATGAAATGATCCTCATCCATACTGGATGCTAAATGCCAACGGTCTTATTAAGCTGCCAAAAGTCAGTGGCTTTATCCAGCTTCCAGCATCAAGCTTCCAGATTGCCTCGCGCCTATATTAAAACTCCAATCCAGAAAAGCCGGTAGTGTCTGCTTCAACCGGCTCGAAATTCAATCATTTGATTGCTTCGCTTTTTCGTCCCACCATACCTGCCTTAACATTCCCTCCTAAATCCCCAAAATTGATTTCACCACTGCCTTCAGCTCTTCTCGCCCGCAAACTGTCCGATGTCTGACCGGTTTGCGTTCCAAATCGCCCAAGGCCGAAGGAATCGGTTGCGCCACAACGGTACCCAACCGTGTCAACAGTTCAAATTCGGATTTACCGGCAATGGCCGCAGTTCCTTTAATGGCCTGCAACACACTGGCGCTAAACTTAAACGGGTTGGCGGTAGCCGCCACCAACATCTGATTTTGAACGTCGGTTTCTTGACGGTATTTCTGACAAACCACCCCGCCGACCGCCGTATGAGTGTCCAAAACGATCCCGGTCTCCTCGAAGACTGCGGCGATGGTCGCCAAAGTTTCGGCTTCAGTCGCAAATCCGCCATAAAAATGCTCTTGGATTTGGGTAGCCGTGGTCGCGTCAACTTGATAACCGCCCCTGGTCTTTAAGTTGTCCATCCATTTAGCAACCCGTACGGTATCGGCGCCGCTCAAATAGTATAACAACCGCTCCAAATTGCTGGAAATCAAAATATCCATGGATGGGGAAACAGTAGTATAAAAAGGCCGGTTACGGTTATAGACTCCGGTATTGATAAAATCAGTCAACACATTATTCACATTGGAAGCGCAAATCAGTTTTCCCAGCGGCAACCCCATTTGTTTGGCAAAATAAGCAGCCAGGATATTGCCGAAATTACCTGTCGGTACCGTGACATTTAACCGGTCGCCCAAGGCGATTCGGCCCTCGCGGCACAACTGGAGATAGCCGTAAAAATAGTAGACAATTTGCGGCGCCAGACGCCCCCAGTTGATCGAG
>JASFQO010000220.1:0-5178 GCA_050115405.1 Bacillota bacterium | reverse complement strand
AAAGAAAAAAGCTAAAGTAAATAAATTTGCGAAAAAAATAAAACCCGGCGACAGGTTTTCTTTAAATCTCATTTGCGGACGCTATGGCGTATTATCCCGTTTATCAATCTGGAGAACCACTACAGTCATATCGTCCTTGGGCTCGCCATCCTGGTTAATCTTGGCCAGGTTCAACAAATATTCTCCCAAAGCTTCCGGACCGACTACCTCCACTTTACTCAAAGCCCGGACCAACCAATCTTCTTTATTACCGTTATCCGCTTTACTATCAACCACTCCATCTGTCGCCATAATAATCAAATCGCCCGCTTGTAACTGGGAAACGGTCCGCTCGACGTCAACCGTGTTTAAAATCCCCACCGGTAAAGAAGTGGATTTAATTGACCAGACTTCCCGGCCCCTTTTGATATAGGTGGCGGCGGCCCCAATCTTGATGAATTCCGCCCTGGCGGTATAAAGATCAATCATCGTCAGGTCAACTGTGGCAAATGTTTCTTCCGGCGTCCGCAAGGACATCATGGCGTTAACCATCTGAATCGCGAAATCGCGGTTAATTCCGTTTTCCAAGAGGCGTTCCAAAACATTCACGGTAATCCGGCTTTCCTCGGCCGCCTTGGGCCCATGGCCCATCCCGTCGCTGAGAATCGCGACGAAATGACCGTCTTTTAGTTGGTGTAAGGAATGATTATCGCCGGAATACCGGTTTCCATTTTTAGGCAGGCGACAAACGATCGTGGCGATATCATAGCGAAAGGCGGGAATCAAAACATAATAACAATATCCCGCTTCCAAAGAACACCGTTTATTCCAGACCATATATTTTTGCCCCAAAATATTTTCCAGCATGGGAGCTATTAAATTTTGACATTCCCGGTTGCGCTTGCATCCTTTTTGGCAGATTCTAATTTCCAGACCCTCGCTACCAAATGCGGACACGATAACCTCCCTGGCGGTAATGCCGAGACGGTTCAAACTATATTTAATGCCGGCCTCAAAACCGTCTTTAAATAAGTGATCATTAGTTACCTCCGTCGCCAAATCGGTGATAAAAGCGGCCATGCCCTGCAGTTGACAGGTGAGCAGGTTTTTACCGTTTTCATACTTGCTTTGCCAAAAAAGATTTTGTTGAAATTTTTCAAAGGAATGGTTAACCGTGGTAATTAATTTATATTGCTGATAACAGGTTTGCCGCAATTTACCCTTCAGGTGCTCCATCCCCACCTCGCCATACAATTCGGCGCCGGCCATCAAGTCAAATAACTCCCTGTAGGTGGTATAAAAATTTTTCACCCAACAAATTTCATACTGGTTGCAATGTTGACAATTTTTGACGCGGACCTGGTCCAACAATGAATACAGGTCAAATTGGGAAAAATCGTTTTCTTTTGATTCCGCGTTAAAATCCCGGGCTATTTCTTCAAAAATCTTCGCAATCCCGTTTAAACGATTGCTGATGGTCTCTTTCAATTTTTGCTGCCGTTCAATAGTGTTTTGGGTCTGTCCCGGCAGATAATCGGAAAGCCAGATGAAAAAGCGGCGCGGCGCGAGGGCAAAACCCATCAGGCCACCCCCCCAGGAAAGTAGTTGAGAATTTCCCGCCAGCCCCCATTGCGGTTGGCCGCTGAGCAGATAAAAACCGATACAAGCCCCGCTAATTGTCCCCCACTTCCCGAAATCTTTAAACAACACTGCTAAAACTCCGGCCATTCCAAATAAGGCTAACTTCAGCATTAAGGATCCATTGGCCAACCCCGAAATTACCGCCATAATCATTCCCATTATCATACCGGCGCCTCCTCCACACAAATAGGTTACTGTAGTGAGCAGAAAAACCAAAGCAACTTCAGCGACTTGCAACGAATAGACGCTCAGGCCGGTTGTCCCGCCCAGCCCTACTCCGGCTAGTACGGCTAGTCCGACCATTGACCATTTGGATATATTACCGGGATTGGCTAAAAAGTCAAACCCCAGTTGAAAAAAGATTAACAAGCCCAAACCGACCCCGATTTCAATTCCGGTATGATAAAAAGCGGCGGGAGTCCCATCCCGAAGCAAAGTGGTTAACAAACGCCATCCCGACCAAACACCATAAGAATACCATCTGTAGGTATTGTGCGCCCGACAAAGTTGACATAACGACAAAAAAAGGTTGAAAAAAAAGAGGGGTAAGCTGAGCCACAAAGCATTGCTGATCGTGGTGACACTCCAAGTCCCTGCAAAAACCGCCATCCCGATGATGATTTGGATTAAAAAACCGTCCCGCCGTTGCGCGAAAACACAAGGAGCCGCTCCGGGAAAGACTCCGGGCGGTAGCGGCGCCCGGCTCATCAAGAAAACAAACGAAAAAACGCTGATAATTTCCGAGAAACGGTTCCTCAAAACAACCCGATTCAGGAGCCGCTCCGTAGTATTGGCGGACAATACCGGGGGGCGGACGGTCAACTCGGGAGAATCTTTTTGGACCTTGCCTGGCGCTTGTTTCCCCAAAACTCTCACCCCAACCTCAGATAGATTAACTTCCCTAATGAAAATAAATTTACTCATGCCGCGCGCCTCATGCCACTTTTTACCGGTACTCTTGTAAAAAATATAACATATTTGTTAAAAAAAATTATGTCGTTTCATGCCCTAATTTTGCTCCCTGTTTCTGAGTTTTTTCGCCAAATTCATTCATCTAAGCTGTTTTCCAAAAGATCCTGACCAATAAGACCAAACTCAGACACCCGTAAATCGGGTAAAAGATCGCAATCAGTCTGGCAAACCCGCCATAAGAAATCGCCATTCCCGCGAGACATAAAATGATCGTCCAACTTTGGAAGGACCATCCCCCCCTTCCGCAGAGCCGTTGCCCCACACTATAAAGATTCGCCAATAAAGTCGTCAACATCTCTCCCCACAGTACCAGGATATAAACACGAAACACCATGACATGCGCCTGTTTGGCCAACACCACCAAAGGAAGGGCGCTTTGGTATACCGCCCTGAAGTTGGCGCAAAGCGCCCCATGAATCAACACGGCCATTACGCCTAAAATGACGCTTCCGGACCAACTGCCCAACCGCAAGGCGACCGGGTCCGGGAAAGCTTGCGCCAGCGCCAGCAGTACCGGGACAGCCAGCACCACATTATAGGCGGTAAATTGCAAAGCCGCCAATAGCCACCCCTCTGAGGCCGACGGCAGCGGACCGGCGCGGACCGCGCCGGGGCAAAAAGTCGCTCCGGTGATGATCACACAAAAAACAAACAACAAAGGAATAAAGCACAGATTAACTTTGACCATTCCGGATAGACCGCGGGATAACACCACCACCGCCAGCAACCCGGTTAAGACCACCCCGACTGCACGTTTTAAGCGCAGTACCGCAAATACCGCTCCGCTGCCGGCAAACATTACTCCCACCAGCAACATTAAAAACAGGCTGAAAAACAGATCTCCCCCCGCCAACCACCGTGGTCCCATTAAATAGGCCAAAAACTCCCGGTACGAATTGGTCTTTAACCGTAAACCGATTTGAAAAACCCGGCTGGTGGTGACTCCCAGGAGGATGACTGTAAAAACCAAGCCAAATAAGCCGGCCGTACCAAAACGCGCAAAAAATTGCCAGATCTCCCGTCCCGAAGCAAACCCGGCGCCAACTACCGTCCCGATCAAAGTTGCGGCAATACCGGCAACCGCCCGCCATTGTTTCCGGGTCACCACCAATGCCACCCGCGGGATACCGGCGCCCGATTGATTAGATCCACCCCTTCCACCAATTGGCCCTGGTAACGGTAGCTAATTCGTCCCAAAGTCCGCCCGGCCTTAAGCGGCGGTTGAACCGGCGTTTCCAAAATAACCAGCTCGGTGTGAAGCTCTCTCTCGCGCCCCTTTTCCACTACCGCCCATAAGGCGTGACGCGGGTATAACGCCAGCCGGCGCCGTTTGTGATTTACTCTAACCCATCCCGCCTTCTGCCGGGGATCGGCGATTTTGACCAGGCTGAAATTGGCAAAACCGTATTCCAGTAATGCGGCGCAGTCGCGCCAGCGATTACCGGATTTCAGCACGACCGCAATTAATTGTTTCCCATCCCGGGTAGCGGAGGCGACCAAACAATGACCGGCTTCGTTGGTAGTGCCGGTCTTGACACCATCCCCCCCCTGTAAACTCCATAGCAGCCGATTCGTATTTTTGAGGTCGATCCGTCTGGCGCTGTCAAACCATTCCAAAGCCGCTTCCCGGGTCTTGACCAAATTGGCAAAACGCCGGTCCTCCAAGGCGTAGCGCGTAATTAACGCCAGGTCCAAAGCGGTAGTATAATGAGAAGGCGCCCGCAGCCCGTGGGGATTACGAAAATTGGTCTGTAACGCCCCAATCTCTTTGGCTTTCAAATTCATCAACCGCACAAAATCAGGCACACTCCCGGCCACAGCTTCCGCTACCGCCATACTGCCGTCATTGCCGGAACGTAACATGATCCCTTCGAGCAGTTCTTTCAAGACCAAACGGTCGCCAGGTTTAAGCCATAAAGTGGACCCGCCGGTCGCCGCGGCCCGGCGGCTGACCCGCACTATTTCCCGGAGATTCCCTTTTTCCAAAGTGACAATCGCCGTCATAATCTTCGTGGTACTCGCCGGGGCGCGGCGCATTTCCGGGTTTTTCGCATAAAGCACCGCCCCGCTGCGGCTCTCCAGCAAAACCGCAGCGGCGGCGCTTACCGGCGGACCTTTTTGGAATTGCGGCAAAAAGACTACGGGCGGGTAGGCGCGCCGCACCAAATACGGGCCGGCGACGCTACAATAATAATAGTGGACCAGCCAACAGCCAAGCGCCGCAACGCCAATGCCGGTCAGAATACCGGCCGTCCAGCGCAGTTGCTTTACGGAAATCAGATACAACCGCATCAAAAAAACCTCCTCATCAAAGCTATGCGGAGGTTTTAAGATTTAGAAGAGCTCACTATTGCAGAAAAAGATTAATATTGCCGGTAACTCAAAGCAGATAGAGCAATTACTTTTCCGGCTTGATAGGGTTATTGATCAAAAATTGGCGTTGGTTGAAATATTCTTTTATATGGCCGGGTTCAATGACGGAAAAGCATTAACCAAAGAAAAAACTGTGGCTACTGAAACTTCTATCCAGAGAAGGAACAAGGGCCAAAATGACCTGATTTAAAGTTGGGATTTGGAAAAGACAAA
>JASFQO010000219.1:0-5193 GCA_050115405.1 Bacillota bacterium | reverse complement strand
CGGCAAAGACAATTCATGGCAAAAAGTGAAGGATAAAAACCAATTTGTGCTGGGACTGGACGACAGTTTTCCGCCCATGGGTTTCCGGGATGAAAACGGAAAGATTGTCGGCTTTGATGTGGACCTTGCCAAAGAAGTCTGCACCCGTTTGCAAGTAAAACTGAAACTGCAACCCATCAACTGGGACGCCAAAGAACAAGAGTTGAATTCTGGCAAAATCGACTGCATCTGGAACGGATTTACCATTACTGAAGAACGCCAAAACAAGCTGCTCTTCACCAAGCCTTACATGAAAAACCGTCAGGTCCTCATCGTCACTGCCGGTTCCACCTACAGCACTCAAACGGATCTGAAAGGCAAGAAACTGGGACTGCAGGCCGGCTCCAGTGCGGCGGACGCCTTGAACAGCGTCCCCGACTTCAAAGACAGCCTGGGCGATGTGGTTGAATTCGACGACAACATGACGGCGTTGATGGACCTGGAAAAAGGCGGAATTGACACCGTCTTGATGGATGAGATTGTCGCCCGCTACTATATCAAAAACAAGCACAAAAAGTATCAAGTGCTTGAGCAGGAACTGGCCAGCGAAGAATATGGCATCGGCTTCCGTAAGAAGGATCAAAAACTGATGGAAAAAGTTCAGGAGACTTTGGAAGCAATATCCAAAGACGGAAAAATGAAAAAAATCTCCACCAAATGGTTTGGGGAAGACATTACGGTCATCGGAGCCAAGTAAGCCGAAACCTCTTAAGGAGTACTGATCATGGAATGGACTAGTCTGGTCAAGTTGCTGAAGCTGCTTTTTGGCGGCGCCCTGACCTCGATGCAACTTTTTTTCGCTACTTTGATCATCGCGCTGCCGCTCGGATTGGTGGTGGCTCTGGGCAGAAGGTCCAAAAAACCGTGGGTCCGCGGACCGATTAAATTATATATCCTGGTGATGCGGGGGACACCGTTATTATTACAGATTATCTTTGTGTATTTTGCCCCCTCCTTTATGCTGCCGGAAGGGTTTCGGTTGAACCTGGACCGCTTCGTCGCCGCCGTGATCGCTTTCTCACTCAATTACGCCGCTTATTTTGCCGAGATTTACCGGGGCGGTATCGAATCCATCCCGCAGGGACAATATGAGGCCGCCGCAATTTTGGGATTCACGAAAACTCAGACCTTTATGCGGATTATTCTCCCGCAAGTCATCAAGCGCATTCTGCCGCCGATCAGCAACGAGGTGATTACCTTAGTGAAAGATACCGCCCTCGTCCAGATCCTCGGCATCTCGGAACTGTTTCGGGTCGCCAAAAACGCAGCGTCGCGGATCTTCTCCACCACCCCGCTCTTTATCGCCGGTCTTTTTTATCTGGCCATGAACTGGTTGGTGACGAAGGTATTTAACCTGCTGGAAAAGAAATTAAGCTATTATAAGTAATGGAGTGGTGGCTATGCAAATTTTACAAGTGGAAAATCTCCGGAAGTCTTTTGACGGGGAAGTGATTTTAGCGGACCTTTCTTTCGAAATCAACCGGGGAGAAGTAATTGCGGTCATCGGTCCTTCGGGTTCCGGGAAAAGCACCCTATTGCGCTGCCTGACCCTCTTGGAGCACATCGACCGAGGGAAGATCGCGGTCGAAGGAGAGATAATGGTGGAGACCGTTAACGACGCGCCCCGTTACGCCGCTGAGGAAATGTTACATAAAATTCGGTTGAAACTGGGGATGGTTTTTCAAAACTTCAACCTTTTCCCCCACTTTTCGGTACTGCAAAATATTACCGAAGCCCCGGCGCATGTCGCCGGAATCCCTTACGCCGCCGCCAAGGCCACCGCCTTGAAATTACTGGAAAAAATCGGTCTGACCGATAAAGCCGAAGCTTATCCGTATCAGCTCTCCGGCGGGCAAAGCCAACGGGTAGCCATTGCCAGAGCACTCGCCATGAAACCCGAGGTACTCTTCTTTGACGAACCAACCTCCGCCTTAGACCCCGAACTGACCGGAGAAGTTTTAAAAGTAATCCGCGCTCTCGCCGCCGAACATATGACGATGATGGTCGTTACCCATGAAATGGCTTTTGCCCGCGATGTCGCCGACCGGGTCATCTTTATGGACAACGGCCGCATCATCGAATCCGGCCCTCCGGCGGCGCTTTTCGGCAATCCGTCCCACGAACGGACCAAGGCTTTCCTGCAACGTTTTTCCGCTGCAAACAGGCCTTCGGAATAAAGCAAAAAAGCAGGGATAGCAGGGATAGCTAGCCCTAATTTGATCGTCATGCCCTCACCTGACAAAAATCACCCGGCCCACCCGGTCAATCTCTTCCCGGAGGGCCGCCTGCCCCAAATGGGTATAATCCACGATATCAAAAAAATAGGGCATCGGACTCTCATCCTCCAGCAAGGCGTGCAGGCGGGCAACGGTAGTCAAACTGATCCCACCTCCCCAGATAGCCAGATCAACATCGGACCCGGGCTTAGATGTCCCTTTGGCTCTGGAGCCGAAAATGACGGCCTTTTCGATTTCCGGAAAACGACTAACGGCAGCCCGGATATATTCCAAATCCGTCGGACGGAGGCCAAAACTCATGCTTCGTCCTCCAAAGAACCGGCCAGTTCCTCCAGAATAATAATGTACTCGGTACGAATCAGCGTTTCCGCCTCGTCCGCCTTATGTTCATCATAAGTATGCGCCATAAGATTTCGCTTTTCCAAGGCGTCGATCCACGCATGCCCATCTTTGACCAACTGAGTCTGAAAAGCGGTCTGAATGGCGGCCCGGGGGCTATTGACCGTCAGTCCCTGCTCCTCCATATAATCCTTCATCACCTTCCACGCAAGCTCAAAAGTATATTCAAAACACTGAATCAAGCCTTGTTTCTCAAATTTGTTCAATTCCGGCTGGGCGACGAACTCCCGCAACTGTCCCAAGGCTTTTTGATAATTGGCGAATCTTTGTTTCCAACGAATTGCCGCAGTCATCTGGCCATCCCCCTTTTCCCTAACTATACCAACGCTTTTCTCATTGCAACTTCCGCATTCGCTTGCCACAACAGCCGGACAACCTTACCCACCGTTTCCGGGTCGCCGCTGGTGTAAAAAGAATTACTCCCAGCTTGCGGCCCCTGATTGGCCATTTGCCTTTCTTCTAGCACCTGCGCGGTCCGCCGCGCCACCGCCGCCCCGGTATCCAGGACCAACACCTCCGAGCCGACAATTTTTTGCATCATCGGCCGTAAAAAGGGATAATGAGTGCAACCGAGCACAATCGTATCCACCCCTTTTGCCAGTAAAGGGTCCAAATATTGGCGCAACAGTCTTTCCGTCTCCGGCCCGTCCAGTTCACCGGCTTCAACCAGCTCCACCAATCCGGGGGCCGGCTGAGTAGAGACGGTAACATCGGAACCATACTTCTCCACCAGGGTTGAAAACTTCGTCCCGTTCAAGGTCAGACTCGTCGCCAATACCCCGATTTTACCGTTGCGGGTCCGGTCATGCGCCGGCTTCACCGCCGGCTCGACGCCGATCACCGGAATCGCCGGATAAGCGGCCCTAATCTGATCGAGTCCAGCCGCGCAGGCCGAATTACAGGCCACCACGATCATTTTCGCTCCCAATTCAATCAAATAACCGGAAACTTCCAAGGTTCGCTTCCGGATTTCCGCTAATGGTTTGACCCCATAGGGACAATGGGCGGTGTCCGCCAGATAAAGTAAATCCTCCGCCGGCAACAATCGCCGGATCTCCCTTAAAATCGACAGTCCGCCGACTCCCGAGTCAAAAACGCCGAACGGCGCGGTTGGTTGCATTATTCTCACCCGTCCTTGTCAATATCAGTAAATATCTTTTTCGCGAAAAATTTCAAGATTCCTTCGCTTACCCGATATTAAGCTTATACTTGGCGCCGATAATGAATAATCAACCTTTTTTATCGGGAGATCATTATTGCTTGCAGCTGCAGGAGTCCAGCTTAAACCAATATATCCGCAAAATAGATCACATTTTTCCGACCTAACTTTTCTAATAATATATTATAAGCATAAGGCTTAAAAACAACGGTTTTGCTTTGAGTACCTTTTTTTATATCAATAACCGCATCAGCGGCTATGGGCTTTTTAATTTCTTCCTCCATTCCCAAAAGCAGATATTCCGCGCTCACCGGTTTTTGCCAAATCGTTATTTTATTGATTCGTTTATCTGCCGTCAGCAGTGGATTAAACTCCGCGCAATTGTGAAGCGGTTCTTCTTTTTCATTCCTGACCAGCTTATTAAGCTCGTCCGCCATTCTTAAATATCTGGCATAAAAGCTTCCGGCATAAAGATAGACCGGCCGGTCTACTTTTAACCCATCACAATATTCCAAAATATTAACAATATTCCTCGGGGGCATTTTTTGGCTCCGATACGGAAAATTTTATAAAAAAATTCAATGTTGATAAGTTTTTCTGCGGGGTAGTTGCGGTTAGCCTCAAAAAAGGAATTACTCATCCATCCTTTGAAGAAATCGATAGCAATAAGACTTTGTTGCAAATAGCGGAGAAGGCGTATCTTGTGGCCGATTCGTCTAAATTTGATTGTGTATCCCTGACGAACATGGCTGAATTGGCAGAGTTTGACGCCTTTATAGTGGATGATTAACTTCCCGAGGCCTATCGAAAATTTGCCCAAATAAACAAGATTGAAATCATATAATCCACGCGTTATTTTTGGACGGTTTATCTCCAATGGTTTCTTGTTTAAATAGTTAGCTCTATCCTCTTTCACGGCTCTTCCCGTACGGGACTTTCAGTTTCGGAAAAGTCGGCCGCCGCAACTTCCAACTCTTCAACCGGCATATTATTCTGGCGTCTTAATTCCTCCAACGCCTGCAAGGGTTTTTCCAATTGGTTACGGCGGGTAGCCGTCAGGTTGGCGTATTCCTTTTGCGCGTCATTCAGCCGCCGCCCCATCCGTTCCATTGCGGCGCAGTAGTTTTCCCATTGTTTATAGAAGCCGCCTAACAATGCCAAAACTCGCGAAGTAGTCTGCTCCAGATTATAATTTTCCACCGCCTGCCGGATCACTGCCAAAAAGGCGTACAGGGTCAACGGCGAACAGAGTACCACCCGGTTTTTCAAGGCATCGTCCAGCAACGTCCCGTCCAATTCATTGATTAGTCCGTAAATCTGTTCGTTGGGAATAAACACCAGCACATAGTCGACGGTCCG
>JASFQO010000218.1:0-5206 GCA_050115405.1 Bacillota bacterium | reverse complement strand
AGGAGCAGGTGGAGACTACGCCCCGCCCGTGCGGCTCGGCCCCGACTATGACCGGTCGGCCCCGGTACTCCCGATGGTCTAATTGCTCCACCGCGGCAAAAAAGGCATCCATATCCAAATGGAGAATCTTCCGTTCCATAAAGCACCTCAAAGCGTAAAGGTAAATATTAATCTTTTCGACAGCAACAAAAAGCCTCCTGCAAAGGAAACCTCTATGATTGCACTCCGATCCTGTGTGGGGCGCTGGTAATCGCTTTAAATATAGTAATGCACATCTCCGACAATTTTGGAGTAGCAAAAATCAACCTGAATATGGTATAATTAAAACCAATAAATTAATTTTGCGTAAAATTATTAAGGAGTGATTCGCTTGACAAATGAGGAATTGCACCAATTGATTTTGGACAGAACTGCAAGAAATTAAAAATAAATTGGCTGAACTACCGGAAATTAAAAATAAGTTAAATGCCATTGCGGAACAGACTGCGGCATTAATTGAATTCCAAGACTGAAGTCAATGCTAAACTGGACACGATTATCAAAGATAACAAATCAATTCATGAAATACTTGGCGAGCATGAAGTAGCGCTTCATACTATTAAACGAAAATTTTTCTCGGTCGGCTGATAGTATCACGGAGAAGCGGCTGTCGTCCAACAATTCGGAGCGCGGTTAAGCTAAAAAGCTTAACCGCTATTATTTTAAAGGCTGACGGATTGAAAGAAAAATGTTATAATAAATAAAATTCAAACTTAAAAAAAGGCGGTTATCCAATCCATGAAGATTAGTTTCTGCGGCGGGGCCGGCGAAGTCGGCGCCAGTTGTCTCTTGCTCGAAATCGGCGGTAAAAATATTGTGCTTGACGCGGGGGCCCGGATGAATACCCAAGACGCTCTCCCCGCCTTCAATTTAATCCAGGAAAACGGGGGCGTCGACGCCATTTGTGTCAGCCACGCGCATTTGGACCATACCGGCAGTCTGCCGGTCTTAAGTCGGGAGTTTCCGGACGCGCCGATCTATATGACTCATGCCACCAAAGATTTAACCCGGGTACTCTTGGCCGACAGCCTGAAAATCATGGAAAACCGTGAAGCGGAGATTCCTCTTTATGCCGAAATTCACGTCAAAAACGCCTTGGACCGGATCGTCTGCTTTTCACCGGGGTATACATTCCGCCCCTGGAACGACGCGGAACTGACGGTAGCCTTTTACAACGCTGGCCATATCGCTGGCGCCGTCGCCATCTATATTACCAGTCCCGAGGGTTCTTTCTTTTACAGCGGCGATTTTTCGACCTTCCCCCAAAAAACCGTGGCCGGCGCCGCCATCCCCCGGTTAAGGCCGGACTTTGCCGTCTATGAGTCTACTTACGGGGATCGCCTGCACTCCAACCGGGCAATTGAAGAGGAACGGCTAATCAACCAAGTCCGGGAAATCATCGCCGCCGGCAAAAAAATCCTGATTCCTGCATTTGCGCTGGGCCGGGCCCAGGAAATCATGCTGATGTTAAAAAAGGCTTTCAACAAAGGCGAACTGCCGACCTTTAAAATCTATGTCGACGGCATGGTCAAAAACATTAGTCGGATTTACCAACTTAATCCCAATTATCTCCACAAATTTCAGGCCAAAAAGATCTGGCGGGGCCAAGATATCTTTTATGACGACAACATCATCGCCGTCACCGGACGCCAGCCGCAACGGGAGCAAATCGTCTCCGACCCCGCTCCTTGTTGCATTATTTCCAGTTCCGGCATGTTGACGGGGGGACCCAGCCAATGGTATGCCCAAAAGCTGGCCGACGATCCCGGCAACTATATCGCCATCACCGGCTATCAGGACGAGGAATCGCCCGGCCGTCACCTCTTAGAACTGGCCGACCTGCCCGAAGAGGAGGAACGCCGCCTGCAACTGGGCGAGCTTTCCCTGCCGATCAAATGCGGCATCGGTAAATACGGGCTGTCCGCCCATGCGGATAAGACCGAAATTATCGCTTTGATCCATTCCCTGAACGCGCGGCATGTCTTTTTGGTCCATGGCCAGCAAGCGACGGCGACGGCGCTGGCCCGGGAAGTCCAGGCCGAATACCGCGGCCGCGTCTATGCCCCGACTAACGGCGAGACCTTTGACCCCAAAATTGCCGTGCCGCGTAAGCAACTGACCAAACGGCAATTACCCACCCTGGCGATGGGCGCCGCGCCCGAAACAAACGACCTCCCCGAACTATGGGGCTTCATCATTGAGCATTGTGGCCCGGCCGTGGGGTTCACTGTCGAAGAACTGCTGTTTGTCTGGTCCGGAAATCATGAAGCTCCAGAATCAATGGTCCTGCCGTTGGTGCAACTATTGAACGCCTCCCGCTATTTCGAGCCCGAAACCCGGCGGCCGTTTATCTTTCATGCCGTAGCTCCGGACGCTCTGGCGGCCGACCCGGCCGACCAACCCCTGGAAATAAACAGGATGCTGGCTTTGGTTGATGAGCGGTTTGGGCCCGAGACGGGATTGTATAAAAAAGGCGCCCGCTTCGCCGAAAAAATCGCCCTGTTATATTTTAATTTTCCCCTGACCGCCGCTGCAAAATACCAGGAACAGTTAGCGGCGTTCACGGCGGAGACAGGTTGGCAAGTAGAGCTTAATAACGAATGTCACCTTTATGCCGCGCAGGAACTGGTTTTGCAGTTATTGGCGGACGATGCCGCCGCTATGGGTAAGTTTTCTTATTTACAGACTGAAAACCGGGTTAAAGTCCAATTATCCCGGGAAGTGAAGGACCTCGACCGGATTAGGGCGACTTATCGCGAACTTACCGGGATGGAACTCGTGGCGGAGTTTCCCGGCAATAAATCCGCCCTCCCGTTAAATCCCGTCAAGGCCGCCCGCTATCAGGTAGAGCAGAACCGGGCGCTGGCAGTGATTCAGGAATCCTTCGCCTCCCAGCCGGACAAGCTTTATAAAAAAAGCCTCAAACCGATTGACGGCCAACCCGGGATTGAATTGTCCTTTATCACGCCTCAGGTCGGTGAGCGCTACCGGGAGTTAATCAAGCAACTGGAAGATCGTTTGCGCTGGCCGATCCGGATCAACCCGACTCCGAACCAAAATGAAATCTTAACCGCCGGGCGCCGGCTATTGGCTACCAATCAGGTCCTGTTGCGCAAGAAACTTTCCTACCTGGCCCAAGAAATACAGGTGGTCGCCCATATCCAACCGGCGGACCCTGAAATACTGGAACGAATTAGCAAAGAGTTCCATCGCGTCACCGGGCTGGTGATTACATTTGTGAGCTAATGAAAATAAAAAGTCAAAAACCGCTGCGCCGCCTGTAAAATGCCCCTGTTGTTCTCATGGCTCAACAATTGCATGCCGGCTTCAAAACCCACCCAACGGCATTCCGAAACCTCCTCCCATTGACAGGCGCATTGCCGTTCCCGGGCTTCGCCGATAAAATAAACCACTTGCTTCCAGCTATTTTCTTCCGGCGCGTACTCGACGGTCCGACGAAAACCCTCTAATAACCGCACCCGTAACCCGGTCTCTTCGTAAATTTCCCGCAGCGCGGTCGCAACTTCGCTTTCGCCATCCTCCACATGGCCTTTGGGAAACCCCCAATGGTCACCGTTGCGGTGGCGTAATAACAAATACTCAATTTGAGCGCCGGCCCGGTGAAAAACCACCGCCCCGCATGATTTCTCCTGCTTCATCTACATTTTTCTCCATTATCCCGTTATCCTATTTCCGGCTCCCGCTCCTTACTTGGCTCTCTTCCGCTAATTACATTGGCTGAACTTGATTGATAATTTCTTCCGCCTCGCGGATAAAGTAGCCCACATCCTCGGGATGGTGCGCGTCCGAAGCGGTAATCAGTTCGACTCCCGCCCCCTTTAGACAAGCCAGCAACTTCCGGTTGAGGCCTAATTCGGGATGAAAATAGTTCAAATTGAGGCCATTGTTAAACTCCATCTTCACATGGTGCTGTTTGGCCAATTGGGCCAGTTCACGATAGACGTCGCTTAAATCAACGGTGGGGTAAAAGCCGAAACATTTCAACGAATCGGGATGGGCGATATGGTCGAAGAGATCGGTGGCAATCATCTGTTGCAGCAGCTCATAATAACGATGATAGGTAGCGTTTAAATCCCGTCCCCGCCAGGAACCCTTGGTCTGAGGATGGTCAAAACCCCAACCGTCCAACCAATGGACCGCTCCGGTTAAAAAGTCCCAATCAAACCCGGAAACAATTTCGGCAATCGCCTGCTCCTCACCGGGGAAATAACAGACTTCCAAACCCCAATAGATCTTAATCGGCAGGTCCTCTCGACGCATTATCTTAATTAAAAACTGGGACTCTTGCAAAGTACGTTTCATCTTCCGTTTCAACCATCCGCGTTGATAGGGACCCACCTGGGGATCGTCAATTAAAATATGCCGGTAAATCTCATAAAATTCTTGAAAACGGTGGGAATGTTCCAAAAGATACAACTCGGTAATGCCCCTTTTTTGGGCTTGAGTAATAAACTCCCAAATATAGTCAGACCGGTAAGGCCTGGTTTCAATATGGACATGGGCGTCGATCATACGGTGTCCTCCTTGCTTATTAACCAAGACTATTCAATTATAACAATTATAGTAATTCCCTAAAAAATATCAAAATCCCTTTATTTTGTCTGATAATGCTAATATTTCCCTACAAAAAAACCCGGCTAAACCGGGTTTTTGTTAATTTGAAAGATTAGGATATTTCGGCCGCGCCAAGACTTCCCCCTTCGGAAGCGGCCAGAAAATAAAGATGGCCCGGCCCACCAGATTCTCATAGGGGACAAAACCAACGTCGGGGTCGCGGCTGTCTTTACTGCAATTGCGGTTGTCGCCCATTACAAAGACGGTCCGTTCGGGCACTTCCACATAATCATAATCCTGAAACATTTTCTCCTTGATATACGGTTCTTTGATCTCATTGCCATTAACGTACAACTTGGAGTTTTGGATGTATACCCGGTCACCCGGAATCCCAATCACCCGTTTGATGAATTTTTTGGAAGGGTCCTTGGGATACTTAAGGACAATGATATCACCCATTTTCGGGGGCCTGATCTTATAATTAAACTTCGTGACCCAGAGGCGTTCTCCGTCCTGCAATGTCGTATCCATCGAGGGGCCTTTGACAATAAAAGATTGGACTATAAAAATATTAATGAACAATATTCCCAGG
>JASFQO010000217.1:0-5225 GCA_050115405.1 Bacillota bacterium | reverse complement strand
ATTATTACCAAATTAGTTATAATATAAACCATGTTGATATTAAATTGAAGCGGAGCGCAAAGGTGAAACGGGGCTGTCTTAATCATAACGGCTGGTTTTTTGTCATAGTTATGGTCTTATTATTTGCTATGCACAAGCCAATTGGGCAGGCTTATTTTATTTTGGATTATGAACCGCAAATTATTGCTTACAGTAAGAATAACAATCTTAACCCGGCGCTGGTCAGCGCAATTGTTTTTGTGGAGAGCCGCTTCAACGCCCGGGCCAAGTCCCATAAAGGCGCCTTGGGGTTAATGCAAATTATGCCCACCACCGGTAAATGGGTTGCCGAGCAGTTGCAATGGGATAAATTTTCCGACCGTGATTTATTGAATCCCCAAAAAAATCTGGAGGTTGGCATCTGGTATTTAGCCTATCTGAAACAGTATTTTAAGGAAAATGAAAGTTTGGCGTTGGCTTCGTACAATGCCGGCCACGGCAATGTCTCGCAATGGCTTTCCAATCAAGTTTGGGATGGCGATGTGGTGAAATTGGAGAAAATTCCGTTTCCGGAAACGAAAAATTATATATTTCGCATTAATTTTGTCAAAAAAGTGTATGCGTATCTTTATCCGGATTTAAAAACTAAAGAATACCAATCAAGCGGTAAACTGCTTGCCATAGATCCGGAGCGACGGAGTGACAACGCAATGTGCGGCTTTTCACGGCGCATCAGCCAATCCGGCAAATCTCGCCACCTTTTTCAGCGCTTCCAGATGTTACCTACCCCTGAATAGTCGACATGAAAAATTAATTTTTACCAGCAAATTAAGGAAAACATTGCTCAAGAAGCTGGGTAAAGAAGTAGTTTTTAGGGTAGTCACGAATGCTTCAGGTCTGTTTTTGTGATTCCATTCTTGCATTAATCCATTATTCATAATAAAATTAAATCATAAAAAAAAAGGTTGTTGAAATAAATTGCGGAAAATGGGAATTGTCTCATTGGGTTGCGCCAAAAATTTGGTGGATTCGGAAATCATGCTGGGGCAGTTATTCCGGGCCGGGTGGGAATTGACTTTCGACTTTACTATTGCCGAATTGATTTTAGTTAATACTTGCGGTTTTATCCAAACGGCCAAAGAAGAATCCATCCAACAGATTTTGGAAATGGCCGAATATAAAAAACCCGAAAAAGGAAGTTGTCGTTATCTGGCGGTGGCCGGATGTCTGGTTCAACGTTACGCCGCGCAGTTGGCGCGGGACCTGCCGGAAGTGGATTTTTGGGTAGGTTTGGGGGAGATTGGGGAGATTACCGCCAAGATCGCCCAAAGCCCAATCGGGGCGTTGCCGGCGCTTAAGGCTCCGTTTTTGAATGAAAGCAATTTACCCCGTTTTCAGGTTACTTTAAAACATACCGCTTATGTGAAAATTGCCGAAGGATGCGACCACGCTTGCGCGTATTGCGCAATCCCCGTAATTAAAGGCGGTTTTCGCAGCCGGAGTATGGACTCGGTTGTCCGGGAGGTCCAACAATTGGTTGCCGCCGGAGTCAGAGAGGTCAATTTGATAGCCCAGGACTTGACGATGTATGGCCGGGATTTAACCCCGTCCACCAATTTAAAAGCGCTTTTGGAAAAGATCATTGCGGTGGCCCAACCGGAATGGATTCGTCTCCTGTATGCTTATCCATCCGGGATTGACCGGCCTTTGCTGGAATTAATCGCCCGGGAACCGTCGCTCTGCAAATATTTGGACTTGCCGTTACAGCACATCAACGCTAGGATTTTAAAACTGATGAACCGGCCGGATTCTCCCGGGCAATTGCGGGAAAAGTTGGAGCTGATCCGTCGAACCGTCCCGCAACTTGTGCTGCGGACCACCTTCATTGTCGGCTTTCCTTCGGAAACCCAATTAGAGTTTGAGGAGTTGTTGAGTTTTATCCAAACCGCTAAATTCGAGCATTTAGGGGTCTTTGCTTACTCGCGTGAGGAGCGGACCGCCGCCTATCGGCTGCAACCGCAAATTAAACAGGCGGTTAAGGAAAAACGGAAAAAGGCCGTTATGGTGTTACAACAGGGAATTTCCTCCCGATATTTGACGGAAAGGGTTGGAAGTACCGAGAGAGTCTTAGTGGATCAAATATTGCCGGACGGGCGGGCGGTTTGCCGCAGTCAAGCTTTTGCGCCGGATGTTGACGGAATTATTTATGTGGCAGGATATCGGGGGGCTCCGGGCGAATTTATTCATTGTCGGATTACCGGCAGCGATATCTATAATCTCTCCGCGGAAGTGGTGGAATAGTCTAAAACCAGGATTAGTCAAGATCTACGGGTTACGGATTGCTATGTTGGTTTTAGGAATCGCGTTGGTTTTCCGAACAACGAGATTTTACATGGAGGAAAGTTTTAATGACTTTAGCAAATTGGATCACTGCATCCCGTATTATCCTGGCCCCGCTGTGCGTGGGAATATTATTTTGGGATATTCCCGGAAGGGATCTGTTGGCGGCGATTATCTTTATCATTGCCGGATTAACGGACGGTTTGGACGGTTATGTCGCGCGAAGTAGAAAGGAAATCAGCGCCTTCGGGAAATCGTTCGATCCATTTGCGGATAAGGTTTTAATCATTTTGACATTGGTGGTTTTAGCGAATTTGGGCCGAGTTTCCTGGGTCGCAGTATGGATCATCATTGCCAGGGAAGTATTTATTACCATTTTACGTATTTTTGCCGGTAAAAAGGGTTTGTCGGTATCAGCCAGCCCCTGGGGGAAACTGAAGACCTTCTCGCAAATTGTGGCGGTTGCTTTCATTATGTTGGACCAAATCTGGAAGGTTGCTTTCAGTCAATGGCTGTTATGGTTGGCGGTAGTCTTAACGGTCATTTCGGGGTTGGATTATGTTTGGCGCTGGAAAGGGGCTTTTAATCCGATCCCGAAGCTGGATGCTAAAGCGTCCCGGCTGGACCGGGATTAGCCGTGCTTTACTATTTATAGTCATTTTGGTAAAATTTTTATAATAAACTCACCCAAAGCGACGAACGACGAACGGCGAGCAACGAGTTTGGCAAAACTGCCAAACATTTAATGGTGTTTTACCTGCTTATCTGGGCAAATTATAGTTACACCAGATAAAGGAGGTGAAACAAATGGGCACTGGACAAAAGAGCAATACTTATATAGTAAAGGAAGCGGCTAACGCCCTTCACAATATGAAATACGAAATTGCCCAGGATTTAAATACGGCGCAGATCATTAACACTGCTCCGATTCAAGGGGACTATTGGGGTTATATGAGCGCTAAAGATTGCGGGCATGTCGGCGGCCAGATGGTAAAGAACATGATCCTGGCGGCCGAGCGTACTTTGAGTGAACAAGCGATAGCCAACGTCCAAGTAGGTTTTAATGCCGGTATGGGTATGCAAAAACAAAACGATACCCTGCCGACCAGTCAAAATCTTAATTTGAACAATTTGGATAACCGCTACTGATTGGGTTGGCGTCTTCTTAACAGTCATCGCCTTAAATTAAAAACTCCTGTTTTGGCAGGAGTTTTTGGTATGTGTCAAGAAATATGTTAATGAAAAATATGGCAAAATAGTTAACTAATTTATTAAGGAGTTTCCAATTTGGTTTCAATTGTAGATATTTACAAGGTAATTATTACCGCTATGTTACCTTACCTGGAATTGCGGGGAGCGATTCCTTACGCTTGTCATTTGGGGCTACCGGCTTCACTCGCATATTTGGTGGCGCTAATTGGCAATATGATTCCGGTACTGCCGGTGATGATCCTGATTAAGCCGCTATCCCACAGTTTGGACCGTTTGCCGTTGTTTCACCGTTTTTTTAAATGGCTCTTTGACCGCTGTCGCCGTCGTCAGGATAAGATCTTAAAGTATGGTTATTGGGGTCTGCTTATCTTTGTAGCGATCCCGTTACCGATGACCGGCGCCTGGTCGGGCGCTTTAATCGCTTTTTTGCTCGGTATGCGGAAACGTTATACGTTTTTGGCGATCTTGGCCGGAGTGGCAATTGCCGGCTTGATTGTGTTATTGCCTACCTATGGCTTGGCGCGGCTGTTTGGATTGTAAAACTTATGGGCTAAATCGATGGATGTTGGTTTAGTTTTTTAAGTATTGCAAAGAAACAAAAAATCGCAATGTTTTTTCAAAAAAAAACTTTAATTATTGACTAAAAACAGCTAATATTATAGAGATAACGCTTGACTTAACAATGAGGAATATATGGATCAATTGGTGCTTATTTTGTCGCGGCTCAGTCAACCGGAAGTCATTTCCCGTAATATTGAGTATATGGCCATTATCGTTACTTGCTATTGCTTTTTGGAAGTGATTTTTCCGCCACTCCCCGGGGATACCTTACTAATCTTGAGCGGATCGCTATCGGGATATGCCGGCATCAATCCGCTATGGGTGATTGCCGGAGCCTATTTGGGTACTTTCAGCGCTTCGGCTTTACTTTATGGATTCGGTCTGCGAATGGAACGTAAAATCTTACATTCGCCGCGTTTTTCAGCTTTACTGGATACCAAAACTTTCATCAAGCTTGAGAAAATCTTAAATCGTTATGGGATTTGGTTGATTTTGGCAAGCCGGTTTATTCCGGTCGTCCGTTCCGGGATTATCCTGGCGGCCGGAATGGTTAATTTAGACAGGCGCCGGTCGCTGACGGCCCTTTCCGCAAGTATCCTGGCCTCAACGTCATTATTTGTATTAGGCGGCCGTTTCTTAGGTAAACGTTGGAAAGCAATTGTCGCTTATTGGCATGAACGGTTGAAATTATTACTGTTTTTGCTATTACTGGCGTTGATCATCGGTTTATTAGTGATAAAAATTAAGGACTATCTAAAAAAACGCAAAAATTCAATTAGGGAGTAGCGGCGGATGGCTAGTAAAAACAGAGGAAAACCAAGAATAGGATACTGTTGCGAAAACTGCGGCCATCAAGAATCAAAATGGATGGGCCGGTGTCCGGTTTGCGGGGAATGGGGCACGCTCCAAGAAGAGGTTCCGCCGGAGGAAACTGTCCAGGATCTCGAAAATTTGAGTAGTTTTCAGCCGCCGCAAATTTTAAATCAGGTTAAGGTTGATAATTCTTACCGCTTCAGTACCGGGGGCGTGGAGTTGGACCGTTTGCTGGGCGGGGGAATTGTGAGTGGCTCGGTAATGCTGCTGGTGGGCGACCCGGGTGTGGGTAAAAGCACGCTAAGCTTGGTAATTGCCGG
>JASFQO010000216.1:0-5228 GCA_050115405.1 Bacillota bacterium | reverse complement strand
TATGTTTTGGGACGTTCGCCCGATTATGAACTGGGGGACATCGGCGCGCATTACTATTCCGAATTTGAATGCAGCGCTCTTGATCCGGTCCAACTAGAGCAGGCAGTTAACAAAGTGATCCGCCAACATGAAATGTTGCGGACAGTTATTTATGCCAATGGTACGCAACAGGTTTTGGAGGAAGTCCCTTTTTTGGAAATACCGGTGGAACAAATTACCGACCAGCGGCAACTGGAAACAATTCGGGCTCGGTGGTCGCACCGCCGTTATGAACTCGGCCGGTGGCCGATGTTTCACATTCATGTCAGCCGTCTGAAGGAACGCCGGGTGCGCCTGCATTTTAGTTATGATTGTCTCATCGTGGACGGTTGGAGCGCGGAACTGATGTTTCGGGAGATCTTCAAGGCTTATGATGGGAAACCGGTGGCGCGGCCGGAATATACCTTTAGGGAATACATTAACAATGAAGCTCAGTGGCTGCAAATGAAAAGCTATCACCAGGCGGCGGAAAAATACTGGAAAGAAAGACTTAAAAGCATTCCGCCTGCTCCGGAATTGCCCTTCAAACAAAATTTAGCCGCAATTGGCCAACCGCATTTTCGTCGTTTGCAGTTTGTCTTATCTGAAGCCGAATCCCGGCTGCTTGGCGCGCGGATTAAAGCGTATCGGTTGACGCCGGCGGCGGTGTTTTGTACGGCTTATCTGAAAGTACTTTCCTGCTGGAGCAGGCGGAAGGAGTTAACGCTCAATCTTACGCTTTTCAACCGGCTGCCGTTGCATCAGGACGTGCCGCGCCTGATCGGCGATTTTACCAATGTGGCGTTACTTTCTTTTTTCCCCGCTCCGGAGAGTACTTTTGTCAAAGAGGTGAAGGAGATTCAGCGGCAGTTGTGGGAAATAGTCGAGTACCGGACCTATAATGGACTTAAGCTCTTGCGTGAGCTGGCCAAGGATGCGCCGGGCCGGGCGGTGATGCCGGTAGTGTTCACCAGTCTGTTGACCGGGGACTCCGCTGGCAACGCGAGTACGGCTTTACCTCCCGGTTTAACGGAAATATACGCAATAAGCCAGACGCCGCAAGTCGTCCTTGACCATCAGGCATACGGGCGAAACGGTTCGTATGCATTGGTCTGGGATTATGTTGAGGAAGCATTTGAGGCTACCGTGATCGAGGCCATGTTCACTGCCTATCGCAATCTAATCAAATGGATGATTGCGAATGAAGATTGGGACGAGGTGTTAAATGTGAGCAAAGATGCTCACGATTAAAGGAGTCTTGCATAATGGCGCTTAACAACAACTGGTTTCCTTTCGGAACTGCTCAAGATCACCCAACGGCTAAGCGGGTTTTCTGCTTTCACTATGCCGGTGGAAGTTCCGCCGTTTTCAAACATTGGGCGCGTGGCGGCCTTCCCGTGGCGTTTATCCCGGTAGAGTTACCGGGCAGAGGAACGCGGATCTCCGAACCATGTCCGGATGAAGTCGCTAGTTTACTTGCAGAACTGATTCCCAGTTTAACCGCTGCAATCGCCGACCGCCCCTTTTGTCTTTTCGGACACAGTATGGGAGCGGTACTTGCCTTTGAAGTTGCTTATCTACTGCGGAACCAATATGGGCTTCAAGCCGACAAGCTGATTGTCGCCGGACGTCAGGCGCCTCACTATCCCGATCCCTTTGAATTCAAAACTTATATGGGGGATGAAGCGCTGATCCGGGAGTTGCGGCGGTTGGGCGGGACTGCGGATCAAATTTTGGAAAGCAGCGAGATACTTCAGTTTTTACTGCCAATGATCCGCAGTGATTACAAACTTCACGAAAGCTACATTTATCGCGGGCAGAAGCTTGATATTCCCATCATTGCCCATACGGGAAGACACGATGCCGACGCCGGCGCGGCTGTCATGAAACATTGGGAAGAAGTGACGGACGGTCCGTTTGAGCTTCATGAGTTCGACGGTAATCATTTTTTTGTGCAAAACTTGGGGGAAAAGTATCTTCGGGAACTGATCGGTGTCATAACGCGCGATGAGTATCCTTTATTTTCGGACCTAAAGTTTACTATTCGGTAATAATAATATATTGACAAGTCACATAATGATCGGATAAAATATTGATGGTAGTTAGTTGCAACTAACAAAGTTGTTGTGTGGATAAGTTAACTCGGGCCGATTTAATTGAGTGATTCAAAGCGTTTGGCAAAACCAGATCCCTCGGGTTACCAACGCATCCAGCCCCCTTTCGAAAAAGAGGACGGGAAGAAGCCCATCCTCGATAATCATTTTAGGGAATAACGGTTGGAAACAAAGTTAGTTAACACTAACTTAAAACCGGAAAATCACTTGCCGGAAAGTAGGATTAACATTAATGACCGATCAACTGTTTGTTAATTTGAGTTTGGCGCAAGCGCGACATCCGGAATCAATATTGCGTAATAAGCGACTGACAGCGCGCTGTTTGCAATATACGCCGCCCAGTCATGGCGGCTGGGGAATCGTCCGGGTGGGAATGTTGGTTCCGGAAGCGGTGATGTTGTTTATTGCGCCGCCGGCTTGCGGCCGTCATGGGGCGATTGCCGGTCTGCAACTCGGCTTTAAGGAACGCCTTTTTTATCTCTACTTGAGCGAAACCGACCTGATTAGCGGGGCGCATTTGGAAACGGCACGGCAGGCGGCGCGGGAAATTTTAACGACAATTAAGCCACACCCTAAAGCTTTGCTCTTTTGTGTCAGTTGTGTCGATTATTTATTGGGTTCCGATTTTGAGTCGATCGTCGTCGCCCTCGAGGTGGAACTGGGGATACCGGTCCGGTTGAGTTATATGAACCCGATTGCCATGGACGGAAAAACACCGCCGCAGTTAAATATGCAGCGGACGATTTACAGTTTTCTTCCGGAACGGACTGCTACATATCAAGGCGCGCAAAAACGGAGTGTTAATCTGGTTGGTAATTTTACTCCGGTAGATCGTCACAGTGAAATTTATGAAGTTTTGCAGCAGGCGGGTTGCGGGGAAGTATTACAATTGAGCGCTTGTAATAGTTTTACGGACTTAGAAGCGCTTAGCGGTTCCAGTCATAATTTGTTGATTCGGCCGGAAGGCCGGTTGGCGGCGGAAATGATGGAACAAAAATTGGGGATTCCCTTTTGTTATGTTCCGGTAGCTTACGGTTTAGAAACCATTGCCGGACATTATCGGACTTTGGAAGCGTTTTTTGGGGTAGCTTTAGATACCCGAAAATATCAAGCCGAAGCTCAGAAAGCAATTGATTTGCTATTGCGGCGTTTGGGACCTTTGCGGCTGGCGGTAAGCAGCGGGATTAACGCTATGCCTTTTGAGCTTAGCCGGGCGTTGACGGAGTTCGGCTTGAAAGTTGCTTATATTTTTTGTGATGAAATAATGGCGGCAGATGCCGAACATTTGGATTGGTTGGTGGAAAATTCGCCGGAGACGCGAGTTTTAACCCAAACCGACCCGGGAATGCCGGATTTTCGAATATCCGGATATCCGGTGGATTTGGCGGTCGGTTATACGGCGGCTTATTATTGTCAGGCCTCTCGGACGGTTCCGCTCAGTATGGATCGGCAATGGTACGGGTATCGCGGGACGGTTAGCTTGTTACGGGCGTTGGTTGAAGCTTGGGAGAATCCGCGGGATTTGCGGCAAATGATTGCGGAAGCCACGATGGTAATTTAGTTATTATTTAAGGAGACAACCCGGAGATGAAAAATTTGTTTCGATTTTTACCGCCGTTTGCCCCCGATTATTCGGGTGTTTGCTCCGCGCTTTTTGAATTAGGCGGGCTGCTGATTATAATCGACGCTTCCGGTTGTACCGGAAATTATACTGGGTATGACGAGCCGCGCTGGTATGGCAGTCCAGGCCGGGTACTGTGTTCGCGATTGCGGGAGATCGATGCGGTACTGGGGGATGAAGCTAAACTGTTTCGGAAAGCGGAAGCCTATCTTAAAACGCATCAGACGCCGTTTATTGCCATCTTAGGCAGCCCGGCGCCGATGATTATCGGGATGGACTACCGGGCCATTGCGGCGGAATTGACACAACGCTTTGCCTTACCGGTGTTAACGTTTGATACCAACGGGATCCGCTATTATGATCAAGGCGCCGCTCAGGCATTTTTGGAAGTAGCTCGCTATTTTGTCAAGCCGCCGGAACGTAAAGTAGAGGAGGGGATCAACATAATCGGCGCGCTGCCGTTAAATTTGGGTGCCCCCGCTAATCTTCACTTGCTCCGCCAAACGGTAGAGCAGGAAGGATATTCGGTAATTTCTTCCTGGTCAATGGGTTGCGATGCGCAAACGGTTGCTCGGGCGGCCGAGGCGCCGCTTAATTTGGTTGTATCGGTATCGGGGCTGGCAGCCGCCCGCTATTTGGAAACGGCATATGGTATTCCATATGTGGTGGGGATGCCTATAGGAAAGCAGGCAATCGGGCGCTGGCGGGAACTGATGCGGCGGGGCTGTGCCGGCTGGTTGGCGGAACAACAGCCGGACCGGGGAAAATCGAAATCCGCCGCCTTGGTGATTGGCGAACAAGTAATCGCCAATGCGCTTCGGTATTGTCTACGGGATGATTTTGGCTTTGAGCGGGTGGATGTAGCCTCCTATTTTACAATGGATTTAGGATTTATGGAAGCGGGAGACCGACGCTTGCGGAGCGAAACGGATTTGATGGCGCTGGTTGAACAAGGAAGCTACGAAGTAATCGTCGGTGACCCGCTGTACCAACCTTTGACAGCCACGCGGAGACACGGAGTTTATATCGAATTGCCGCATTATGCGGTCTCCAGTAAGATTTTTCCGCCGGGAAACAGCTTATTTATGGCGGACGCCGGGTATGAGCTAATCGCTAGGGCATTGGGCAGCTGTAAAAAACGGCTTAAGGAGGCTTAGGCCCAATGTCATCAAGCTTCGTTTACAAAATAAAGAAAAAGATTTTTTGAATTTGAGGAAGGTAAGGGGTATTTGCCGGATTGGCTGATGCGCCGTGAAAAGCCGCACATTGCGTCGTCACTCGGTCGCTGCGGTGCTCGATATACAGCGAGTATTATCTCCGCTCCTCCCTCGGTCGTTCCTAGCACTGCACAACTTTTGACGACGCGAATGCGAAACTGAAAGCTCAGCCAATCCGTCAAAATCCATCGGCGCGTCTGGGTGATGGCACCGAATCTCGGGTACCGGGTAACCGGCTAAAGATGATTGTGATAGTGT
>JASFQO010000215.1:0-5231 GCA_050115405.1 Bacillota bacterium | reverse complement strand
ACTGCAGCAAAATTGTACAATTACAGATTGACAGATGTCAATTGAAAAAATAAATAAACCAGCCGGTTTCGACTGGTTGAAAAAATGTAAACTAAAGCTATGGAATCGGTTGACGTGATTTGAAAATTCCTAATGCTTTGCGGGTTTTTGGGGTCATAACAACCGGTTAGATAAGACTTGCCACTTGCATAAAAAAAAATATACCGGAGATGCTATAGTTTACCAATATTTATTAAAGTTGGACCGCCAAGAAAATAAAGGGGTTGGGTTTGATTTCCACTGCTTTTCAAGTTAAAATCCTTAGTTATCTTCCGGGCCGGACACGAATTCAACTATCCAAATCATATTTGGCAATGGCAGATAGGCGTCACCATTTGCAGAGTTGTCTTACATCGTTATCCGGGATTCATACGGTGAAAATAAATCCGGTAACCGGTCGGGTTTTGGTTTTTTTTGATCCGCAATCAGTTTTTGGTTCCCCAAAAAATTTACTTCCGGCAATAAACAAAGTGTTACATGGTCATTTGAGGCCCCGTCCTGCCGGAAATGTCCCCCAAGTTTCATGGCTGGGGACTGTAAAAGGGCAAGCTCTAATGGTCGGCGCCTATGGTTTTCTCTTGATTTTATCCCTGACGACACAATTGTTTTTTCGGGGTCGAGGCTCAACCGCCTTGACTCCGCTTTTGCTGATCCAGTCCGGTAACAATATCCTCTCCGGTTATCCTTTTTTACGGAGGATGGTGGGACGAATTCCCCGGGTTGGCGGAGTGAGCGGCCCGGTCGTGGTAACCACCGCCTCCCTGGCTATTCTGGCGTTAACCCGTAGTCCGCTCGCTTCATTGACCGGATTAATGGTCAGTATCAGTTCATTTTCTCATTTACGCACCGCCCTGGAGATGCGGCGCCGGCAAACAGCTTTAATGACCGGTGGGCCGAATTTCTCTCCGCCGGAAAAGCCGGAATTGGTAGCCCGGGAATGGCTGGACCTACCCGCCGACCTGCCGGAATTGGAACATTATGCCCGCCGGATATCGGTCATTGCATTTGGTCTGGCTTTAGTCCTCGCGGCTTTTGGTAATCCCCTGACCGGTCTGGCAGTGCTCATCGTGGCCAATCCCCGGGCCGCCTATACCTCGGCTACCGTAAGTCTGGCCGCGTTCTTTGCCGAACTGGGTTCCCGGGGTATTCTGGTGAATCGCTATGAAGCCGTACCCCGGCTGGCCCGAATTCAAAATATCATTTTTGAGGCTCCGGGAGTACTGACTGCTCCATTCCCGATGGTGGCGGAGGTCATTGTTTACAGACCAGGGTTAACCAAAGGTCAAGTCGTTTCCTATATCCATGCGGCATTACGCGATACTAACCTGCCTGTGGCAAAAGCTTTGGACGATTATCTAAAGAAAAACGACGTCCAAAGCAGCGTCAAATTTACCCGAAAAACGAAGCATGCAAAAGGGGTTAGCGGTATTGCCGCAGCCGATGAAGTGCTCGTTGGCAGCCTGGGATTTTTACGAAACAAAAAAATCACTATTCGGCCGGCTCAAAACGCTGCCGCCCATTTTCGCCTGTTGCAACAAAAAGTTTTCGGGCTGGCTATCAACGGCGCCCTGGCCGGGCTGATTGCGATTGGTTGCGATCCGTCTCCCGAAGTTGGGCAGGCGTTGGAAAAACTGCGCTGCATGGGCTTTTACCGGCCACTAGTCCGCCGGGGCCAATGTCCCGCCCTATCCGCTGAACTTGGGCTGGAGCCGCGCGCCACGCTGAGACCGGAGGACCGGTTACTGTTGGTTGCCGGCGCGCTTGAGCCGGTCAAACATGGTGAAAAACCCTATATCTCCGTTGCCGCAAATGAGGCTATCTCTCAAATCCGGCCGGAAGCCGACCTCATTCTTTCGGGTTCATGGACGGGACAAATTCCGTTTTTAATGGATTACGGGCGGATCTTAAAGGAACTCAACCGGCAAAATGCGATTTTATCAGGCGGTGTCGGCGTTATCGGGATGATCCTTATTTTAACAGGACAAATCTCCATTGCTACCGCCGCAGTGATCAATGAGCTGGTCAATCTGGCAGTGGCATTAAATGCCAACCGTTTAGCCGCCATTGAATCACCCCCTCCAAAAGCAGACAACCGCCCCATTCCGGTTGGAGCCGCTCCTAATGTCAAAAACGACGCGACTGCCGAATATGCGGTAAGTTGTGAACTCAGTCCGCAATTGCCAATAACAGGGCTGCGACAACCCCTCTATTGGCAACAAGGGCTCTCGCGACAAGAAGTCGCCGGACGGCTGGCCCAATTTGGACCCAATCAGTTGGTGCAACAAAGGCCGCCGGGATGGTTTAAGTTGTTCTGCGGCCAATTTCAGGATGTTGCGTCGTTGACCTTAATCGGCGCCGGCGGAGTGGCGACGTTGATGGGACATCTGGCCGACACTTTAACAATTATGGCCATTCTGGTCTTAAACGCCGCTTTGGGGGCGTCCCAGGAATTTAAAGCGGAGCGCTCCCTGCAGGCGATGCGCCAAATCACTGCGCCCCGGGCCAGGGTATTGCGGGACGGAATGATAACCCTCATTGATACGGCCGATCTGGTACCCGGGGATTGCTTGTTGCTGGAATCCGGAGACCGGGTACCCGCCGACTCCCTAATTGTTACCGGCAACGGGGTCAGCGTCGAGGAGGCGATGTTGACCGGTGAAGCGGAACCGGTTAGCAAATATCCGTTTTTTCAATCCGATTATCTGATAGGGACGGAAGACGCACTGTCCGACGCCCGGCCGGAAGCAGCGGCCTTACCGGGCGCCAACAAACCGGTCTCGGCTTGCTTGCTGTATATGGGTACTAATGTGGTTCGGGGACGGTGCAAGGCGGTGGTTACCGTGACCGGTATGCGCACCCAAATGGGGCAAATCATGAGGCTGGTCGATGGCGGCGGGACAGTAGCGCCGCTGCAATCCCATTATCAGAAAGTCAGTCAATTCTTAGTTACCGGTTCCATCATTGCCGCAGCCGTTGTCTCCGGAGTCGGGTTGCTCACCGGCCGCGGGACGCCGCTGCAAATGATCATGACCGGGTTGGGGATGGCGGTGGCCGCTATTCCCGAAGGGTTACCCGCCATTGTCAATATCGCCCTGTCATCCGGTATGCAACGTCTGGCCCGGCAAGGCGCTTTGGTGCGCCGCCTCTCCGCAATGGAAACTTTGGGTACGGTGGAGTGTATCTGCGCCGACAAGACCGGGACGATCACCGGCAATCACTTGACAATTCGGGAAATATACGTATTTGACTCCTTACTTTCGGTTGACGATAACGCCCAACTAGCCGCCAATCAGGATACCCTTCGGGCGCTGACCATCGGCATGATCTGCAATGACGCCTCCGGCAATGGCCGGGGAGGCTTCAGCGGCGACATGGTGGATGTGGCGTTTTTAGAGTGCGGCGTCCGGGCGGGGATCAATCCGGAGCAATTAAGGGCGGACTATCAACGGATTCTGACCATTCCCTTTGAAGCGGAACTATGTTATATGGCAATCATCAGTAAAGCCAAAGACGGCGCTCATTATCTCATGGTCAAAGGCGCGCCCGAAAAAATACTCCGTTATTGTTCCGGTTACCAATCCGGCGGTCAAATAGTACCGCTCACCCAGATGACCTTGATCCGTTTTCTTCAGGCTTGCGACTGCATGGCCGCCAAAACCTGCCGGGTGATCGCGGTCGCCTATCGCCGGGAAACCGCGAACAAGTCTGCCGATTGGCCGGCTACCGCTGCTTGGGATGATATTGAACGGGACTTAGTCCTGGTTGGTCTCATCGGGATGACCGACCCCATTCGGCCCGGCGTTACCGCCGCAGTGCTCCAATCCCGCCGCTCAGGCATTAAGGTAGTTATGATTACCGGAGACCACCCGAAAACCGCCGCCGCAATTGCCCGGGCAGCCAGCATTTTGGATGATGATGGCGCCATGTTGACCGGCTCCCAAATGGACGAATTAAACGATACCCAATTTGCAAGCATAGTCAACCGGATCCAAGTCTTCGCCCGGGTCCGGCCGGCCCACAAACTCCGGATTGTCAATACGTTACGTAAGACGGGACACCGGATTATCATGACCGGAGACGGAGTTAACGACGCTCCGGCGGTTAAATGGGCGGATGTCGGCATTGCCATGGGGACCGGCACTGAAGTGACCAAAGAAGCGGCGGCGCTAATTCTGGTTAATGACGGTTTCGCCACTATCGGCCGGGCGGTCGACGAAGGCCGCAACATTAATGACAACGTACAAGCAGCGCTGGAATTCTTGGTAGCCGGCAACTCCGGAGAAATGGTTATGATGGCCTTGGCGGTCTTGTCCGGAGTACCATTGCCCTTGCTGCCGCTGCATATCTTACTGGTCAATTTATTTACCGACGGTCTGCCTGCTTTGGGACTGGCGTTACGGGAACCGCCGCCGGCCCGGAACAAACGCGTGGCCTTAACAGCGCAACGGCCCGAGCAGGACCCGCGTTTTTATTACCGGGTGACCAGCAGAGGCTTGTTGACCGGAGCGACGTCATTAGGAGTCTATTTATATGCGTTACGTTCCGGATTCGGGATTAACCGGGCCCGGACTATGGCCTTTGCCAGCATTGTCGGCTGTCAATTTGTGCAGTTAACGCATTGGCCGGCCATTGGCATTCAACGGGCCAATTGGCTTCGGGATGACCCGCAGCTTGGCAAGATGATCTGGCTTTCCTGGGGCGGACTCCTGGCCAGTCTGTATCTGCCCGGCCTGGCGACTTTATTTGGATTTACCCCGCTCACCGTCGGCAATTGGGTGACGGTTATGGTACCGGCAGTCGGCGGCGCCGGGGTCACTTCAGCTTGGGAAGCGCTACTTAACCGGCATCCCATCCCCAGGGATCAAAATATCAATTTACAGAAAGGTGGAATGTAACATGCCACGAGGAGACGGAAGAAGCTTTTTGGCGGGGGTCATTAGTGGCGTCGCCGTCTGTGTCGGGACTGCTTTAGTCCTCTCTCCGGAAATCAAGAAAAAATTAAAGCCAATGTTGGTGAAGGGGATGAAAAAAACGGCTGAACTGACCGAAAACGTCAAGACCGCCGCCGCCAAAGCAGTGGAAGACTGGGAAGACCTTATCGCCGAAGCCAAGTACGAAGCGGTCAAACACAAAGAGCCTGAAAACGTCAATCTGGGCGAAATTCTGGCTGTAGACCAAGAAAAACATTAAAG
>JASFQO010000214.1:0-5248 GCA_050115405.1 Bacillota bacterium | reverse complement strand
AACCCGTCCAGTTCCAATCGTCGTAACCGACCCAGGCCAACAGTTGTTTCCAACTTCCGGCGCCCGGTTCCCAACGGTAAGCGCCACCGATATCGGTACGGGCGTAAATCAAATCTTTTTCCGCGGTATTGCAGATAATCCCCGGCACATATCCGCCGCCCCCGCCGGTAACTACATTTTTCCACGTGTAGGCTTGCGTCCCGGTGGCCCCGACCCGATTAAACGGCAAGGTCATGAAGAGGGTCACCGCCATCACAATCAGGCATCCCACCCATAAAGTTATCGTTTTTTTCTTCTTCAATCTCATCAACTCCCTTACTTTAAATCAATCCGTCCCTCTTTTTATTTTGTAACTATACAGCAGTTTGCTTAAGGCGAAAGTTTTCCGCCGTCCACCCGATCTCGTCGTCCGGCGCTCGATCGATCGGGTTTCCTTACCAGCAACCACTTCGCCTCAAGCCTGAATAGTTACAATTTTTGTATATAATCTCATCTAGCCCCGGTGTTTTAAAAAGTACCAGTACTTTCCTTTCCGACCTTTCAATACGTCGCCGCGGAGCTGCCATTTACCGTAAAGTTGGCCGGCGTGGCATTGGTACCGCTATAACTGAGATTAAAGCCAAAGGAAACCGTGCCTCCGGCCGGGATCGCGCTGTTATAGGATAGATCAGTCACAACTATATCCGCGCCGTTTTGGGTGAAAGTGCCGTTCCACATGTTAATAATTTCTTGATTGCCAGCAAAACTAAACGCTAATTCCCAGCCGTCAATGACCGTAGCGCCGTTATTTTTGATCGTGATACTGACAGTCGCGCCGCTACCCCAGTCATTTTGTGAATAAGCCACGGAACAAGCGGTAGTGGGTGTCGAAGTAGCTGTTGAAGTGGCCGTCGGAGTGGCCGTCGGCGAAGCCGATACCGGAGTCGACGGGGTAACAGTTGGAGTTACCGTTACGGAGTTGTTATAAAGCTGACTTTGCGGAATAATCTCCTTGGCAATGGTATTGGTGCTCCATGACAATTGACAGGAAGCATCGCCGGAATTTTCATAAAATTCAACTACTATTGCATACTTCCGACCAATTTCCAATTTAATCGTACCGCTATCTTCCACCGCGGCATGGTCGGTCCAGTTATCGATCACCAAGACATCATTAACCCACATCCGAGCGCCGTCATCATGACTGAGATAGAAAGTATAGGTTTCCGTTGACCGGGCCTCAACCTCACCGGTCCACCGGACGGAAAACCCGTCACTGGGGATGTCGCTCGCCGGTGAACCGCCTCCCCATTCAAAGTCGATTGTCGCGTCCACCCGTTTCAATAACGCAGTCCCCGCTAAACTCGTCCCGCTGTAATATTGGCCGTCTAAGCCGGTCCCGGTACCGGGCGCCGAGGTTTCCGCAGGAGTCGGTGTCGGCATCGGAGTTCCGGCGGCTCCGCCACGCGCCACATACGACCGCCCCGCGCAACCCAGCAAGAATGAGGCGTTATAATCAAGCGCCACCTCGGTATAGGTATATTGATTAACATCATCGGTAAAATTATCACCGCTATCCGGGCCGCCCGCCAAGGCGCCGACCATCCCTTTGGTGACCCCGTCGCGGTTGGGTTCATTCGCCCGGTGGTGCGGATGTTTGACCGAATTACTGCCGTAATTGGTGAGATAACACAAACCTTTGGGATTCTCCCCCAGGCAATAATCGATCATCAAATTGGCGATTTTGTTATAAGCTTCGACGCCAAAATTTTTATACATAATGTACATCAAGCCCGCTTCGGCCGAATCATAGCGTAGCACCGCCCAATTGTCCAAATAAGGCAGCCCATATGAAGTTTTAGTCAGAGTATTGCTGTACCAGTCAAAATTCCATATTATGCCCTGATAATATTTTTCCTTACCGGTCAACTTGTACATCATTACCAGATTGGCCATAGTCGAGTCATCCCAACAATAAGTCCATTGTTTCTGATAGTTATCGTCGCCGGAGTCATTTTTCTGGTCCAACCAGCCGTCCACCGGATCCAAGTAACTTTGATCCCCGGTAGCCACCGATAGCCAGATCGCCGCCCAGCTTAAGTCATCATAATAAGAAGTGGAGTTGTAGTACCCGCTGGCGGCGCTACCCTTGCCAAGATAGGTTTTGGCAAAGACAAACAACTCCTTGGCCGTGCTCAGACAATTATTGGCATAAGCGGAATCCACACTTTTATAATTCAAATACATCAAGGCCAAAGCCCCGGCAGTCTGTGCGCAGACATCGGAAGCCGGCGCGGAACTGGTAGCTTTTGAAACCGGGCGCGAGGTAGTCTGGTCTTCCGGCGGCCCCCAATAAGCATGGTCACTACCGCCATCCCCAATCTGATAGACAAAGGAACTGCCATCCCAACATTTCAGAAAATAATCGCTGAAAATCTTCAGTTCCTGCAAGCATTTTTCAGTAGCGCCAGCATTGTCGAATTCGGACTTAAACTCATACAACGACCAACCCAGCGCCGAAGCGGAGAAAGCCGCCGGCAAGCCGAACTTCACATGGTCGCCGGCATCGTGAAACCCGCCGTCGACCGCATCGGCAGTATGACAAGCGCTCCGCCAGTTAAAGACATTATCGGTAGCCACATTCTTACCGCAACGATTAGCGTCAAACCAGGCGACCGCTTTCAACAATGCCTCCGGATAATTATAGCCGGCGGCTCTGGCCTTCCCAAACAGTAGTACCGCTCCCACACCAATAACCAAACACAGCAGAATACCATGAATTTTTTTCATTTTTACCTTACCCCTTTTCATTTGATTTCCAATATAAACCGGAAGGCAACCTTTTAAGGTCCGGGCATTCCGCCCTCCCATTTTATTTTTGCGTCAGTCCCAGCTTGGTATAAGTTTTCCGCACCATTTGCCGCAACATCTGGCTGTCGCCGGCCGCTTTCTCCGCCTGTTTCAGCATTTGCAAGGCCTTTTCAACTCGCTTTTGTTGATAAAGGCCCTCCGCTATAGCTAAATAATAAGGTACTTTTGCCCGAAATTTTCGTAAGCCGTCTTTTCCCAATTTAACGACCCGGTCCCATTTACGGGCTAGATAATAACTTTCCAGGGCCCGCCGCAGATCAGACTCCCGTCCTTTGCTCCGGTAGACCCGTTCATACAAACCGGCGGCCACCCGGTATTTTCGGGCTTTGAAACAGCGGTACGCCTTTAAAGCCGGATCCAAAACCACAATTTTCATTGTGGATTTAATCCTCTTTAACCACTTTTGATAATGCGGCGAAGCGGCAAACTTCTGCATTAACAGCATGGCGGCGACTTCATCACGCGGATGGTAATACTCGACTACCCGCGCCAGTTTGACTATTTCCCAGCTTTGACGAGTGTCCACCAACGGGAGCAACTGCCCGGGCCGCACTGTAAAAATCCGCTCGCGAACTTGGGGCGTCATGGCCGCCCGTTCCATAGGCCCCAAGGCGCCGCCGTTCTCCTTGGTGAACGCATCGTCGGAATATTGCCGGGCCAATGCGGCAAAATCCGCTCCTTTTCTCAACTGCTGATAAACTTTCCGCGCCAGTTCCGCCGCAGCCTGAGGAGTCCGGCCCTGCTTGGAAATTGTAATATGAGCAATCACCGCTTTCCGATTGGCCGCCTTTTGCCTTTCAAACTCCCGGTCGATTTCAGCAGGGGATATTGTAATTGCGGCCTGTTTGGCCAGCTTCGGAAAAAGCTGCAATTTAGCCAGATAAAGGCCAATCTTTGCCGGTAAATCGGCTTCTTTACAATTAGTCCGCTCCAAATATTCCTGCAATTCTTCCGGTTTGGCATATTTTACCTTCAAATAACGGTTAAGATACTCTTCCACCGCAGCATTGTCAATCTTGACCCGTTGCTTTAAATACTCTTCCAAAGCGATCCGGTCGATTAATTCTTCCACTAAAAGGCCGTTGCGTTCAGCGTCGTCCAAATGCAACATATAGGAATCCCGGCGGTGTTGCAAAAAAAAGCGGTTCTGGGCTTCACGGAATTCATTGCCGTCGATCATACGACGTCCCACCCGTAAAACCGGCTGTTCCCGTCGCGCGGCCTGAATGCGTTGCCCCTGAAAAACATACCAAAACAACCCGCCAAGCGCTAAAGTCAATGTTAAAATAGCACATACCCCAATCAACAGGTGTTTACTACGTCTATCCATTTTTTCTCTCCTTCGTCCGTTGCGACGAAAATCCAAATTTAGATCTTATTGCTAAAATGCCAAACCGGGTAATGCTCTCCGGTAGTCCTCTGCCACCGGAAAACATTACCCGTTTGGTTTCAAAGTTTAGTTGACAGACGCCGCGCTGCCGTTGACCGTAAAGTAAGTCGGTTGGGCGTTGGTCCCGCTATAGCTAATGTTAAAGCCAAAGGAGACCGAGCCGCCCACCGGGATCGTCCCGTTAAAAGAGGCGTTGCTAATGGTAACAGTCGTACCGCTCTGCGTGAATTCACCGCACCACATGTTGGTAATCTTCTGGTTGCCGGAGAAATCAAACGCCAGTTTCCAACCGTCGACCGCGGTAGTCCCGTTATTCTTAATGGTAATGCTGACCGTCGCGCCGCTACCCCAGTCAGACTGAGAGTATGACACGGAGAATTTACCGGTAACCGCCGACGGAGACGGCGATGCTGTCGGGCTTACGGTCGCAGTTGCTGTTGCAGTCGAAGTCGGGGTCGCGCTCGCCGAGGCGGTAGGCGTGACGGTAGTCCACGGCGCAAATAGGCTGTAAATACCGCAAGCCATCGCATAATCGACCTGATGCCACCACCGATGATAGTAAAAGACCGGGACAGTGCCGTTGTTTTGATAGGCGGCGATCTTCTCCCAATCCGCTTCCTGTTTTAATTTGGTGCGGATATCGATGAATTTAATCCCGGGTTTGATCACATCGCCGCTCGGCATGGTAATATTGATGCCATCCGGCACATAGACATCCTGTTCCCAATAACGGTTATATTCCGGCTTCTCCTCGGCAAAGGTGACGCCGTATTCGTCACGGTTGTTTTCCCAGATGATATCAATCAATTGCTTGGCGACATCCACCAGCGGAAGCCCGACCGAGTTAAATTCATCACTGTTATGTTTCCGTAAAGCCGCCGCATAGAACAAGAACGTATTTGCCAATGAACCGGCGGTGCCGATTTCTTGAGAATAAGTAGAGACGGTGCAATGTAAACCTTTGTTTTCGGGAATGGTCCCGTTTCCGGAATAAGAAGCGTCCGGTTG
>JASFQO010000213.1:0-5256 GCA_050115405.1 Bacillota bacterium | reverse complement strand
CGGTGGGGATTATGCAATTTCTCCAACGCATTCATGACCTTGTCCAATTTCTCCCCGTCCAAACTGCCGAAGCCCTCATCCAGAAAGAAAAACCCCAGCGGATATTTCCCCCGCAGTTGGATCTTGGACGACAACGCCAAAGCCAGCGCCAGCGAAGTCATAAAGACCTCTCCGCCGGACAGCGTATGAATCATCCGCCGGGCGCCGCCGTTATAATCATCACGGATCACAAATTCACAATCCTTATCCTTGGCAAGTTCCAAAGCATAACGCTGTCCGGTTAACCGGCCCAGTTGATACGAAGCTTCCAGAGTCATGTCCCGTAAGTGTTCCTGCGCCAAAAACGACACAAACCGCCGACCCCGGAGGAGGCCCAGCAAATCTTCGGCCAAACGCATCCTTTTTTCCGCCGTGATTTTTTGTTTTTGCAGCTCATTCCAACGCGCCTGCTTTTTTTGGAGTTCTTCCACCTGATTGCGGGCCAGCGCCGCTGCGGTTTTCACCCGTTCTACCTCTTGAAATAATGCTTCGCGTTCCGTTTTCATCTCTTCATACGCCGCCGCCTCGAACGGTCGCTTATTAATCTGCTGCTCCAGCCGGTCCGCTTCGCTCCGGGCCACCGCCGCCTCTTGCCGGTATTGCTCCAGTTGCCGGCGAATAATTTGTCTCTCCGCCGCCTTTAATAAATGCGTTTCCGCTTCCGCACAAGCAGCAAAACCGGCATCTTGCAATCCGGTGGTCAGACGTTCCGCAATTCCTGCCAGTTCGTCCCGATTTGCATTTAAGGTCGCCTGTAAAGCGGCGATTTCCCGGGTTAACTTCTCCATGGCGTCCCGTGTTTCCGCCTCTTTGGCCTTAGTATCCCGGACTGCTTGTTCCAATTTGGTATAGGTTTGGGTCATAGCGCGAATTAAGGCATTCAGATCTTTTCCGCCGGTAATTTCATGGAGTTCCGCAGTGATATCCTCCAGTTGCGCCCGAAAATTCATCAAATCCGCCCGGGCGGCCGCCGCTTTGATTTGGTCGTTTTGGGACGATTCCTGCATTTGTTCCAGTTTCACAGTCTGTTCCCGGCGGGTCTTTTGTAATTCATCCCGTTTTTGGTCGATGGCATGTAATTGTTTTTCGTAGTCCATCAGCTCTTGTTTACGGCTCCGCAATTGCTCCCGTTCATAAGTACCCCGGGCTTTTTCAAATTCGGTCAAAGCCGCCCGGAGATCCTTTTCCGCCTCTTCCATTTGTTGCCGCGCTTCATTAACCACCGGTTCATTAGCGCTCCAGTCATGCCATTGCTTGAGCAGTTGCCCTTCCCAGGTTCGGACCTCCCGGAGCCTTTTTTCCGCCGCTTTGATTTCACTCGCGATCTTTTCAAGCTCATCGTTAGCTTGCGCCGGTAACGGGTGTTCCCGTGAGCCGCAAACCGGACACGGTTCTCCGTCATGCAGTTCCCGGACCAGTTCCGCCGCGGCATTCTGTTGTTGCGCCTTCCGCGCCGCATCCAATGCTTTTTCAGCCTGATTCAGCAGGGATTTCGAGTATTTTTCCGGATCGTCGCCGGCCGCAACCGCTTGATCCGGCAGCATCGCGTGGACCTTCGCAATTAGGATTGTCCAACGCTTATCATTCTGCGATTTCCGTTTGGTATAAAGATCCTTATTCTCCTGACAACGTTTTTCGCTTTCTTCCAGACGCATTAAGACGGTTAAAGCGCGTTCGAGCCATTCTTTTTCATCCGGATTCACAATAAGTGTGGACCTTTTTTGCTGCAACCGCTCTAAATCCAGCTGCATAGCGTCGGTTAAACTCTTGGTAGCGCCGATTTCACGCCTGGTAGTGGCAATCTTACCGCCTAAAAGGTCCCATTCCCGCTGTTTTTCATCGGTATGCTTGTGAAGATCCTTCAGTTTTTTCTGTTTTTCCCGAGCCCCTTGATATTGAGCTTTGCGCTCTTGCAATTGGGGCAACCGTTCCTGATATTCCCTTGCGGCCTTTTCCGATTCCCGCCCGGCGGTTTCATATTGCGTAACCGCGCCGGAATGCGCGGCAAGCTTAGTTTGATAAGCAACACTTTCCGCGCCAATTTTCGTATTTAAATCTTTTTGACGCCAGATTAATTCCCGAAGCGGTTCAGCCCGCTCGGCGGCGTTCAGCCGGGATTGTTTTTGGTCGATTGTTTCCTTTTCGCGCTCCAACTGATTAAGCTTTTTCAAGGCGGTTTTTTGCTTGATATACAATTCCCGGACAGCTTCAGCCTCTTGAAATGATTGATCCAGTGTTTCAAAAGACTTTTGCGCGCTCGTCAACGCGTCGTTTTTTGTCTTCAAATCCAAAATAGCCCGGTCGACCGCGTCTTGGGAACAATCCCCCAGTCCCTGCTCTTCGCCGGCGATTCTTTGGAAAAGTTCGGTACAGATTGTCGCTTCATTTTTAACTTTCGCGACCAGTCCCTCGCCATACTGTTCCAGATTGAAGAGTTGTTCCAGCATGGCGGCGCGATCCCCGCCGGTTAGACGCAAAAACCGGTCAAACTTTCCCTGAGGCAACACCACCGCCCGCGAAAAATCTTCTTTGCCGATACCCAGGATTGCTTCAACCTTTACCGTAACTTCATGCGGTTTCGACGCCAATATATCTTCCTCATTCAAGGACAACTTGCGCAGCCGCGCCTGTTTCGCCACGGCGGCGTCGGGATCTTTCGGATTCCGGCCATAACGCCGTTCCACCAGATAACGCTCTGCTCCCAATTGAAACTCAAAAGCAACCTCCAAAGTTTTTTCCAGTTGCTGAATGATTCCTCGGGTGTTATTGCTCGCCCGGTCCACGCCCCCGTACAAAGCCAGGGTAATGGCATCCAGAATCGACGATTTGCCGCTGCCTGTCGGCCCGAAAATCCCGAACAACCCGTCCGCGCCTAAAGTTTCAAAGTCCACAACTTGTTGGGTCCGATAACTATTTAATCCCGCAAACTGAAGTTTAATCGGTTTCATGCTACCTCACCCCCGTTGGGCCGGGTAACGTCATTTGACAGGCCATCGGACTCCGGCTGATTCACCATTTCCAGGAAAAAGCGGACCAACTCCTCAGGTGGCGCGATCCCCCGTTCCCGCTCAAAAAACAGTTTGAAACGATCAATTAACGGTAGCTCCGCTAACCGGCGCAGCGCCGGATCATCCGCGGCCAGCTCGGGAAAGATCGGCCGAATGGTAATAATCCCGGAATGAGCCTTCCGAAGTTCCGCCAGTTCGGCGCTTCCCAGGGGCTCGTCCGCCATAATCTCCAGTTCAACCCAGCATTCGCGATTTTTAGGTTCCATGAGCCATAGCCTGGCTTCCCCGATATTATCCGCCCGCCACCGTTTCAAGGCTTTGCCGCAACTCAGATTGATGGAACGCGCCCGGGCCACGCCACCCGGAACGACATCGACAACGACCACTTCCTTTTGCTGATCCGCCTCTGAAAAACTGAATGAAAGCGGTGAGCCGGAATACCGGCAGATTTGTGGCGCATGATGTACCTGTTGGGGGCGGTGTAGATGGCCCAGCGCCACATATTGCGCTTGTTGCGGCAAAGCTTGCGGCGAGACCGCCAATGCCCCGCCCAACTGCCTTTCCGATTCACTCTCCAGGCCGCCGCGGGCAAAAAGGTGCGCCACCGCCAGGTTAACCGTATCAGGACGAAATATCCCGTCCGCCTTCGCAAATAACTGACCCACGCGCTCGGAATAAGCAATTTGTTGGGAATCGTCATCCAGTTTTTCGGTAAATACTTCGTTCAACCTTGACTCCGATGGATAAGGAAGCGCATAAACGACGGCTGTTTCAGCCGCTCCCGGCAATGTCAACTCTGCCCAGCCGGGTCCGGTTTTGAGGCGCCGGACTCCACCGGACGACGTTCCCATCAATAGTTGTTCTCCAGGAAACCCAAATAACGAAATTCCATGTTTTAGAGCTAAAGGATTGGCGGCATGCAATCGCTCGGGGCTATCATGATTCCCGGCAATCACAACCAGGGCCCGCTTCCCGCCGTCGCAAAGCCGTTCCAATGCATCAAAAAACAAATTCTCGGCCTCCGCCGACGGATTGGAGGTATCGAAAACATCCCCGGCCACCAGTACCAACCGGATCTGTTCTTGGGTTGTAATATCGATTAATTCGTCAATAAACTGTTCCTGCTCGGAAATTCGCGATCTGCCTTCCAAACTACGGCCCAGATGCCAATCGGATGTATGTAAAACGCGCATTTTACCGCCTCCGCAATGCCTTAATTAAACTGATCAAATAATACTACATAACGGTACAAGTGTATAGTACTTTTTTGAAACTTGTATTACCTGAGTAGTTACAAATAATAAATGAGATCCTAGTGCCGTTTTTCGCTCGTCCTTCGGGAAAACCTGTTAATCTCCGGGTCTCCTGACTCATGTATTTTATTCCATAAATTTTACTCTCTTCTAAATATGCCTAATTTATAAGATATAGTACAACTCTTACTTTTTGCGCAATAAATTGATATATAAATAATTTTTGCGCAAATATTGAAAATCTGCGCGTCAATCGTTAAACTACAGATTAGGAGGGATTATGAATGACATTTGGACAGCGATTGAAGATACTCAGAATTCATAAGTCATCACGACTAACTCAAGAAGCTGTCGCCCTCGCTATCGGCGCACCCAGAGCAACTTATGGCAACTGGGAAACTGACCGGGCAACTCCTGACTTTGATTATTTAGTGAAGCTGGCAGATTATTACCAAGTGACTATAGATTATCTGTTAGGCAGAAAAATATCAGATGAACCTGCTGATGATTTTCTTGATGATTTCAACTCCTTACCAAAGGAACATCAAAAAATGATCAAAACTATGGTTAGGGTCTATAAAGCAGAACAGGAAAGCAACGATGATGGCCAATTGAACGAGTACGTAATTCCGATAAAGCAGCACGGAGCAGGAATAGATAAAAATAAATTGTAAAATGATGAATTTAGAGGAAATATTTATTATAAAAAAATGGAAAATAGTGGATTTGGGGGGTGTTTTAAGAAGGTGCAGATGAAGAAAAATCTGTTTTGGAAAATATTTTCAGTTGTGTTTGTTTGTATTTTTGCAATATACACATATTCTTACATTCAAATGAATCGTTATCTAATCATTAATAGCGGAGGCCTACTTGGACGCACATTTGTCTTTGATAAATGGGAAAACAAAGCCTATTCAAACATTTCTATCTTCTTTAAAAAAAAGTCAATAAAAATT
>JASFQO010000212.1:0-5262 GCA_050115405.1 Bacillota bacterium | reverse complement strand
CGATTCGGTCCGGGCCGTGGCTTATAATGTCGACTATTTCGCCAAAGCCGGAATCACCCCGCCCCAAAGGGCCGAAGACGCCTGGACCTGGGCGGAGCTGGTTGCCGCCGCACAAAAGGCGCAGGCTGCCTCCGGCGCCAAATATGCCCTGCAATTCGATAGACCAAACTTTGATCAGATGCTGTCATTCATCTACCAGGCCGGTGGCCAACTGATGAGCGATGATTATACGCGGTCAGCGCTGAATACCCCGCAAGTCCGCAAGGTTCTGGAGTGGGTGGCCAAACTGCACCGGGACGGCATAGCGGCCCCCGGCGTCATTGAGGGGATTGAAAATCCGGTACGGTTATTTGCCTCCGGAGTGACCACCATGTGGCTGGCGATGGGGAATTGGATGATAGAAGCCTTGGACAAGCGGATGAAGTATAAGTATTCCTATACCTTCATGCCTCAAGACGTCCAGGCGGCGACGGTGGTCAGCGGAAAGGACTGGATCGTCTGTAAAGGAGGCCATCCGAAAGAGGCCTGGGACCTGATACTCTATATGGTGAGTCCAAGGTCGGTGGCCAGTTATTGTGAGATCGCTAACACCGTACCGTCCCGGCGCGACGTCCATGTCACTTGGCGACTTCACCCCGAGTTGGCCCCGTTTTTCGCGGCGCAAGCCCGGGAATGCCCGGAGACGCTGATGAAACAACAAATCCATCCCGCCTATAGCGCCTGTAAGGACAAGTTATTACAGGAACTGAGCATGTGCGTCAGCGGGCAAAAGTCGGTGGACGCGGTGCAGGCGGCTATGAACCGGATTATGGGCGACGCGTTGAAGAAATATCACTATTAAGAGTCAAAAGGGCGGAGCCGGACCAATGAGACGCCATTTGAAGGGCAAGTTTTTCATCCCGTATCTGTTTTTACTGCCGCAACTGCTTTTAGTCGGACTATTCGCGCTCTACCCGCTGCTTTACAACCTGTTGCTAAGCTTTAAGGAGGAGGGGATGTTTCCCCAAGGCTTTGTCGGACTGGATCAGTATGTGCTGATTTTGCAGGATGAGATCTTTTGGACTGCGTTACGGAATACGCTTTACTATACTTTGGGGACCGTGCCGTTAACCGTGGGAGTTTCGTTAATAGCCGCTTTCGGGCTCAACCAGCCAATCCGGGGCAAAAATATTTTGCGGACGATTTATCTGTTTCCTAACTTAATTTCCTGGGTGGTGGCAGGCCTCCTGTGGCAGTGGATGTACTCCAATAATTACGGAATTTTGAACCAGGTGTTGAATTGGTTCGGGCTGCCGGGGTTAGAGTGGTTGCAGAATCCGAAGTTGACCATTCCTTCCTTAGTGATCGCTGGCGTCTGGCATGGTTTGGGATATTATATGGTGATTTTTCTGGGTGGACTGCAGTCAATCGCCCCGGGCTATTATGAAGCCGCCCGGATTGACGGCGCGGGTAAATGGGCGCAGTTTCGCTGGGTTACCCTGCCGCTGTTAAAGCCGATCATTTTTATCGTACTGATTTTAACCATGATTCACTCTTTTAAGATCTTTGATCAGATTTATGTCATGACCGGAGGTGGACCGGGGCGAGCCTCCCTGATGCTGGTGAATTATATTTATTCCGTGATTGTGACCGAAATGCGGCTAAGTTACGCCGCCGCGATCTCAATGGTGTTGTTTTTGATTATCATGGGGCTGACCATCTTGCAGCGGCAATTATTTCCTGACAGCGATGTGGCGGGTGAATGAGAAGGTGAATAAGTCAATGCCTAAACATCCCCGTAATTGCGCTTTACGCGAACCGCTGTATAAATTATTGTTGTATTTCTGCTTGATTGGCTGCGCCGTCCTGATCGCTTTTCCGATTGTCTGGATGTTGTCGTTGTCTTTGAAAGAACCCACTGAGTTTTACTCATTGCGGCTGAATCTCTGGCCAGGCCATTTCCGGTGGGCCAATTATGTCCAGGGATGGGTCCACTCGGGCTTTAGCAAATATTTCTGGAATACCTTTATTATCGCTTGCGGCGCGGTGGTCGGTTCGGTGGTCTTTAATTCCATGGCCGGGTTTGCGTTGGCGAAATACGAATTTCCGGGCCGGGACGGAATCTTCCTGTTTATCCTGGCGGCGCTGATGGTACCGATGCAAGTGAATATGGCCCCCCTTTATTTATTGATGGTCAAATTAAAATGGGTCAACACTTTTGCGGGGGCGATTATCCCAACGATTAGCCAGGCGTTCGGAGTGTTTTTAATGCGCCAGTATTGCCTGACCATACCATCGGAATTAATTGAAGTAGCGCGGATCGACGGGTGCTCGGATTTTTGGATCTTCTGGCGGATTATCTTCCCTTTATGCGGACCGGCGATAGCCGTCAATGTGCTCTTTCAGTTTATGTGGCGTTGGAACGCTCTGTTGTGGCCGTTGATTATTCTCCAGAATGAAGAGCGGTATACCATTCAGCAGGGATTGGCGTTTCTGCGGGAAGACGTCTCAATGGCAGGCGGACCGATTATGGCAATGGCGCTGGTTTCCGTATTGCCGATTGTGGCGCTCTTCTTTTTGCTCCAAAGATGGTTTGTCCAAGGGATTGCTCTGACCGGAATGAAGACTTAGTACAAAGAGGGGAGGTGGTATTCTTTGGCTTTGCCGATGATGGGCGCGAAAGAACCTTTCAATATTGAAGCTGAAATTGATAACCTGCAAACAAAGTTATGTATGGTTTGGGAAACCAAAGGGCAAATCGACCAGGAAATATTGGACCTGTCGGTTGAGCTTGACCAGTGGTTGAATTTATATTATTGCCAAAGAAACAAAAATAAAATATTTCTTGACATCCGCCAACAAAAAAAATATAATACAAATTAAATTAAACTTAATCGGCGATGAAGAGGTAAAGTAACCCGAATCATGCCTTCAGAGAGTCGGCGGGCGCTGCAAGCCGATGCAGGTTTGGGAGAATCCTCCTTGGAGTTGCGAGAAGAAACGATTTAGGGTGAAAATACGTTAGTATTTTACCCTTGCGGTTTGTACCTTGCTCAACAACGTAGAGGTGTGAACGCATGGGAGTAAATCTCGCCGGAGTAGCCCGTTACCGCTTGACTAGAGATTTCGGCAGTCTGTCGGAAAATAGGGTGGTACCACGGCCTTTCGTCCCTAATGGATGAAAGGTTTTTTTATTTTGATAAACGGCTTTATCAATCATCATTTATTTAAAGGAGCGTGTGTTTAAAAATGGGGCGAGTTTTAGTAAGCGACCCGATTACTGCGGCCGGAATTGAGCTTTTGGAGAAAGCCGGTTTGGAGGTTGAGGTCAAGACCGATCATACCAAGGAAGAACTGCTGGCGAAGATTAAAGATTATGACGCCCTGATTGTCCGCAGTCAGACCAAGGTCACGGCGGATCTCATTGAAGCTGCCGCTAATTTACGAGTAATCGGCCGGGCCGGAGTTGGGGTGGACAATGTGGATATTCCCGCCGCCACCAAAAAAGGGATTATTGTCCTTAATGCGCCGGATGGGAATACGGTATCCACCGCCGAACTCAGCGTGGCGATGTTGCTGGCGTTGGCCCGGCATATTCCGCAAGCGCACGGTTCCTTGAAATCCGGCGCCTGGGACCGTAAAAAATACACCGGGGTGGAGATTAACGGCAAAACCTTGGGGATCGTCGGTATGGGCCGGATCGGGACCGAGGTTGCCAAACGGATGCAGGCCATGGGGATGAATATTAATGCTTTTGACCCCTTCTTAACTCGGGAACGGGCCGAGGCCTTGGGAGTTACTTTAGTTAATCTGGAGACAATTATTACCGATTCCGATTTTATTACGGTTCATACTCCGCTCACGGCGGAAACCAAAGGATTGTTTGGCGCGGCGGAATTTGCCCGGATGAAAAAAGGGGTGCGCCTGGTCAACTGCGCGCGGGGCGGCATCTATGACGAAGCGGCTTTGGCGGCGGCGCTTAAAGCCGGCCGAGTGGCCGGAGCGGCGTTGGATGTCTTCAGGGAAGAACCGCCCGTGAACCGGGAACTGATTGAGCTGCCGCAAGTTGTGGTGACCCCGCATCTGGGCGCTTCCACCAGGGAAGCTCAGGAAAATGTGGCGATTGATGTCGCGATCGAAGTCATTAAAATCTTAAAAGGCGAGCCGTTTAAAAATGCGGTTAACTTGCCGCACTTAAAACCGGAAGTGAAAGCGGCCCTCAGTCCTTTTTTTAATCTGGCGGAGGCCTTGGGCAAGTTCATCGCGCAATTGGCCGCCGACCGCATTAAAAGCCTGGAAGTCAAATATCAAGGCGAATGCTCCAAATACGATACTTCTTACCTGTCGTTGTTATTTATGAAAGGAATGTTGCAAGCCAGTCTGGGAGATGAAGTCAATTCGGTCAATGCGCTGTTTTTAGCCAAAGAGCGCGGCCTAAAAGTAAATGAAGTGAAGACCGAAGCGGTGTCCGGTTACTTTAATTTAATCAAAGTCACGGCGACCACCGACTCCGGTGTGCATAGCCTGGCGGGGACGATTGTGGAAAAGGAGGCCCGAATCGTCGAGGTGGAAGGTTACCGGGTCGAGGTCAATCCCACCGGTAATTTGATCATCATCGACCACACCGACCAACCGGGAATTATCGGCGCGGTAGGCAATATCGTCGGAGCTGAAGGAATCAATATAGCCGCAATGCAAGTCGGCAGGAAAGTGCCGGGCGGGAAAGCGGTGATGGTACTCGCCGTAGATTTGCCTTTATCCGCGGCAGCCATCGCCAGGTTGGAACGAGTGGCGACGGTTACCGGAGCGAAAGCGATAGGGTTTTAAGGTGAAAATTCGTTAGTAGTTACACTCCACGTAACAACGAGAGTCGGAGATACCCGTTGCGATTTTTTAAAAAATCGTAACGGGTGTTTTTTAGGTGACTCTTCAGGTAATATAACGAGGTCACCCGCCTGCGCTGAAAAAAGTGGTGTGGAGACTTGCCGGATTGGCTGATGCGCCGTGAAAAGCCGCACATTGCTGCGTCACTTAAACTGAATGATGAATGCTGGAGATCGTTTTTTGCAAACTTAAAGCGTGTTTTCAAAACTCGACTCTTAGGTCGCTGCGGTGCTCGATATACACGAGTATTATCTGCGCTCCTCCCTCGGTCGTTTCTTGCACTGCACGACTTTTGACGACGCGAATGTAACAGAAGAGGTTTACCGTGGAGTAAGGAATGAGGATGAAATAATAAAATACAAAATAATGCGTGATAGGTGGAAAAACCACGGGATTTTA
>JASFQO010000211.1:0-5263 GCA_050115405.1 Bacillota bacterium | reverse complement strand
TCCGGCGGGGCCACGGTCAAACACTCGCAACCGTCTTCCCGGACCAAGACCGTGTCTTCATTGCCGATCACCCCGATGCCCGGCAGGGCGACTTTCGGTTCCAGGGCAATGGTCATCCCGGCGCTGATCGGAAGGCCCAGTTTCGGGGCTAAATACGGCGGCTCGTCCAACTCCAGGCCAACGCCGTGCCCGACAAAGCGGACTTGCTCCGGCCCCACTCCCATAAACTCGGCTTCATAATGATAATCCGCAGCTATTTGCAGCCCCCGCGCGTACAATTCGCTCCAGGTTTTCCCCGGCCGGAGTTCCTCCATCAAGACCCGCTCAACCTCCAACATGGCCTGAAAAGCCCGGACCACTAGGGTGTCGGGACTTCCCCAACAGAACATCCGGGTCTGGTCCACGTGATAACCCCGATAATTGATCGCATAGTCCATAATCACCGGCTGATTACGGGCAATCGGCCGATTGGAGGCGCCAAACGGGTTCGCCGGCGCTAAACCGGAGCCAACACAAACCGAGTCAAATTTACCACCCGCCAGCGCATTCGTACCGCCGGAGCAAACCCCGCAGCCCAACTCCACCGCTTCCCGGCGGTTACGGATAATCCCGCCGTGACCTTGCAAGCGCAGGTAATTTTCGATCGCCACGCTCAACTCCAGTTCGGTCAGGCCCGGCCGAAACGCCTCCCGCGCCAATCCGGGAATTCCGGCCATAATTTTGCCGGCGGCCGTAATGATCGCCTGCTCCGCCTGGGACTTCACCATTCGTAAAAAGCGTAATTCCTGAGAAAGGTCTATTGGAGACGATCCGGCCAGCAATTGCAACCAGCGGTTAACTGTGCCGTACGCCGTGTTTTCCAGGGAAAAGCCGACCCTTTGGGCCCGGTTACATCCATATGCGGCAATGATCCGCGCCATATCCCGGGTGTTTTGAAAATATTCGCAAGGAATCCCGGCTACTTCCTCATGAATTCGGGCGACCGCTTTCCGGGCCAGGATCACCGGCTGCCCGGCGGCAGGCGCCACCAGATACAATGGCTGCGCCGACCCGGTAAAATAGTATAAATCGGGGCTCTGGTTCAAGATGGCCAGGTCCACCTGTTTTTCCGTCAATAACTGTTGTAACCTTCCCAAGCGTTTCCCAAACTCATTAGCTGTAAAATCCATCAATAGATCACCTTATTCAAAGGATATTCCACAATTCCCTGCGCCCCGACTCTTTTCAACTGCGGGATCAGGTCGCGGACCTTGCTTTCATCAATAATTACTTCCAACGCAATCCAATCCGGGTCGGACAACTGCGAGATCGTCGGTTTCTTGAGCGACTCCAAAATGGTAGCGACCGCTTCCAGACTTTCTTTGGAAAGATTCATCTTTAAGCCGACTTTCCCTTCGGCCGTCAGAGCTCCCTTTAACAATAAGGCGATATTCTCAAGCTTCTCTCGTTTCCATGGGTCGGCCCAAGCAGCTTGGTTGACGATCAATTGGTTTTTCACTTCGAGTACCGTGTCAATGATCCGCAGATTATTGGCGCGCAACGAACTGCCGGTCTCGGTAATCTCCACAATGGCGTCGGCCAGCACCGGCGGCTTCACCTCGGTCGCGCCCCAGGAAAACTCGACTTCCGCCGTCAAGCCGCGTTGGGAAAAATAGTCGGCGGTGACATGGACGAGTTCGGTGGCAATCCGTTTGCCCTCCAGATCCGCAGCCGTCTGAAACGAAGAATCATTCGGTACCGCCAGCACCCAGCGACAAGGAGTCAGGGTTTGCTTGGAATAAAACAGATCAGCGATGGCCACCACCTCGGAATGATTGTCTAAAATCCAGTCATTACCCGTAATACCGGCATCCAGGACCCCTTCTTCCACATAGCGAGACATTTCCTGGGCCCGGATCAACATCCCTTCCAGTTCGGGATCGTCGATGGACGGATAGTAACTACGCTCTCTGGCGGTGATATTAAACCCGGCTTTTTTAAACAGCCGGAAAGTGGACTCCTGCAAACTGCCCTTGGGCAAACCTAATTTTAACTGTGGCAATTGGGTCACTCCTTATCTTATTACGTTATATATAGTACTTTGAATTATATTATTTCTCATTAAAGTTTGTCAACCATTTGATAATATTCAATAAAAGGATTGAGAAATGCTTTATTATCCAATATAATAAATTCAACCATATGATTCAAGGAGGAAACAATGAAAAAACTTCTCTTATTATCATTGACTTTAGGATTAACCTTATTGACATCCGGAAACGTTCTGGCGGCAGTACATAACTTCAACGGCGACTTTTGGTCTCCCAATCTTCTGCCGGATTTCTCAAGCGAGGACATGCCCAGTTTTGAGGGTTGGTATTACATTGAAAAAGATGTCCCCGCCGCCACGGCCCGAGGCGCAATTGGCAACGGCCTGGCCGGCGGCGCGGAATTATTTCAAAACGACCAGAGCTTTATCGACGTCTATTATGACGACCCGGATGACAGCGGCTCCTATTTTTATTTAAAAGGTAATTATCTTTTGGAAACCGACTTTTTTATCGGCGTCGACTATGGCGATTCACAACTGACCGTCGCCCCCGGCTATCGTTTCATCATAGATGACAACTGCTACCTAGCCGCCAGTCTGGATTACGCCGTCAATCACCAATATAGTACCAATGACAGCGCCAACGGCTATCATGACTCGGGTTTGATCGATCTGGATATCTACGGCCGCTATTACACCGTCGACAGCCGTCTTTACGGGCAGTTCATCATCCCGAACGACGATGTCGCCGGGATCGACGACCTTTTTCTCTTGGGCGGAGGGGCCTACCGCTATAACCCTAATATTGTGATTGGCGCCAATTTGGTCAGTTGGGGCGATTATAGTTATTATGAAGTCGGCTGCACCGCCGCCTTTGATAAGATTGGCGCCGAGCTGCGCTTGATCAGCGACGACGCTACCGGCGCCATAGATTGTAATGTCCTGTATTCATTCGCCCCAAACATCCGCGCCGGTCTGGAACTCATCCAAAACGACGACAATTCCGACCCCCGCCTGATTCTCAAAGGCAAAATCACGTCCGACGAGAAAACCGCCGCTATTTTAATGTACCAACTTGATTACGGCGACACCGATGGTAAGCTTTACCTCCAGTGGGATATTACGTTTTGAGTTGACTGAGGTGTCAAAGGGACGTCTTTGCGGATAATTATTGTCGGAAGAACCGTCCCTCCGCCAACTCCCGCAGCGCGGCCGGATCTCTGGTATTTAAGATATCATCCCGTTCCAGCCATCCTTTAGCCGCCACCACCGTTCCGCTGCGTGCCAACCTCAACTCCCCGACACTGTGGGCATCGGGATTAATGGCAATCAGCACCCCGGCAGCTTTCGCTCTCCGACACCAGCGCCAGTCCAGATCATAACGATAGGGATTGGCGTTAAACTCAATCACAATCCGCTTTTGGGCCGCTTTGGCGATTACCGCCTCCAAGTCCAATTCAGAGGCGGGCCGTTGTAATAAAATCCGTCCGGTCGGATGGCCCAACATGGTCAGGAAGGGATTGTCCAGCGCGGCCAAAATACGGCGGGTCATCGTCTCCCGCTCCATCCGCAACCGGGAATGAACCGAACCGATGACAAAGTCAAACCGGGCTAAAATCTCCGGCGGATAATCCAATTCGCCGTCGGGCAGGATGTCCGACTCAATTCCCTTAAAGATGGTAAAGCCGGGATATTCACGGTTAAGCGCGTCGATCTCGCTAAACTGCCGGTCCAGGTCCGTTTCGGTTAAGCCGTGGGCATAAACCGCCGTCCGGCTGTGATCGGTGATTCCCAGATAAGAATAACCCAACTCGATCGCGGCTTCCACCATTTCCTGAAGCGTATTGACCCCGTCGCTATAGGTAGTATGAACATGAAACAAGCCTTTGAGGTCACCCGGCCGGACCAACTCCGGCAACCGGCCGGTCTGTGCGGCCTCAAGCTCGCCCCGGTCTTCCCGAAGTTCGGGAGGGATATAGGTCAACTTTAAAGCTTGGTAGATTGCCGCCTCATCACGGCAGTAAAGGGGCTTATCCCCGCGAAACAGCCCATATTCGTTGACTTTCAGCCCGAGTTCCTTGGCGTGGCGACGCAGGGCCGTATTATGTTCCTTACTTCCGGTAAAGTGTTGCAAGGCATGGGGATATTCTTCCGGCCGCACCACCCGAAGATCGACATTCACTCCCGATTTTAAGGTAACCGCAGCCTTGGTGGGCCCACGGGCAATGACTGCCGCTACCTGGGGCGACTCCATCCAAAAACGGATGACCTCCTCCGGTGCGGTTGACGCCGCCACCAAGTCGATATCCTGCACCACTTCCAGCCGGCGGCGCAGACTTCCGGCGATTGCTACTTGTCCCACCTCCGGATGCCCGGCCAGCCGCTCTCGGAGCTGCTCCGCTGCTACAATGACCGCGCTCCACAAATATTGACCCCGGTGTTCCCGGATAAAACGAATCCCGGCCGCGATTTTGGCTTGCGTTTTGGCGCCAAAACCCGGCAAATCCACTAATTGATTCCGTTCGCAGGCCTCCGCCAACTGTTCCAGATCGGCAATAGCCAATTTGGTATATAACATATTAATCTTTTTCGCGCCTAAACCGGGAACTTGGAGCAACTCCAACAAGCCCGGTGGCAGGCTGTCCCGCAATTCTTCATAATAACGAATGGTCCCGGTCCGGCACCACTCCGTCACTTTCGCCACCAAAGCCGCGCCAAAGCCGGGCAACTCCACCAACCGCGCTTCTTTAACCAATTGTTCCAAGTCCGGATTAAGCTTTTCCAAGGTCCGGGCCGCCTGGTAATAAGCCCGGGATTTAAAGGGATTCTCCCCCTTAACCTCCAACAGCAATCCGATCTCATTGAGTATTTGGATTAAGTCGGCTTGGTCCATGTTTACCTCCTTAACACCTCTTGAGCAACTGGGATTTTGCCGGTCATTCGGGTCTGGCGCAGCATGGCAATCACCCCAATCTCAAGCATAAACTTCTTAACAATCATTGTCAAGCTAACCGTCCCCATGAAACCTACGACCGTTATTATACCGATAAAAGCCATTGCTTCGCGCGGCTCACCATCCCCAACCAAAAGCCGGTATTTGGTTTTAAAGGGTAAATATACCGTGGATGATAAAAACGCTGTCATTTTAATGCACCATCTTAAAAACGACTCCAATGACGCCGACGCCGTCACCTACCTCCGCTGGGATATTTTATTCTAACGTCCATGTCTAGC
>JASFQO010000210.1:0-5267 GCA_050115405.1 Bacillota bacterium | reverse complement strand
TTATGCATTGGCCGCGCAGGAGATTTACAATAAGAGCCGGATTTTTGGTAATAAAGACCAAAAATGAATTGAAGACAAGGGAAGGAAGACAAGCGAGCCGTCCCCGTGTCTTTACAATTAAAATGTTTACCTATCTCATCTTGCTTCACGACCCGGAGCCCCATCCGTTATTATGTATTGAAGAACCTGAGAACCAGCTTTACCCGAAATTACTTTGGGAGCTGGTGGAAGAATTTCGCGATTACGCAAGGCGGGGGGTCAAGTATTTGTTTCCACTCATTCTCCCGATTTATTGAATGCCGCTCGACTGGAAGAAGTATTTTGGCTGGTAAAAGAAGATGGTTATACGCAAATTCAGCGGGCGATGGATGATCCACAGATTAGAGCTTACATGGAAGCCGGAGACCAAATGGGATATTTGTGGAAAGAAGGTTTCTTCAAGGGGGCAGATCCCCAATGAATTAAATAAGCGTCTGTATCGGACCCCGGATGCTTTTCCTAATCCCGCGAATGAATTACAGCTACTAGCCCCTTCTTATCAAAAGTTAATCGGCTTTCGTGCTATTGGTCCTTACCTTGACCCCAATAATACGCGATCCGATAGCTTTTCGTATGTTAATTACGGAAAAAATGTTTTGTTTCGGCGTTGTTGTTGGCTCGTCCGCGGCATCCATACTGATCCGATAGATCATTCAGTCGCTTTTCATGGAAATTTGATTTGATTTATGGCAAGGAGGGGCAATATGGCGTCAATTGAATATGGAATAGACGGATACGGGCGAAAAATTTATGCAAAAGATGCCATCGGCGGATGGACATATATGTGTCCGTATTGTTACGAAGAAATACATGTGCGGAAATGCTATGACAAAAAAGACTATTTTGCTCACAAGTCAATTTTCAATCGTACGCCACAACAAAGGATGTGTCCCGGCTATACCGGGGAAGAAAGGATAGAAGATAAGGTAGATCAGGTATACATTACAAATGGCGGTTTGCTACTATATCTGTGTGAATCTATGAATGGGAAATATCAGTTAAAGCATATTTTTTGCCTCTTGGCCAGAATAGTATGAATTTATTGGAATTATGAAATGCCAGAATTGAGGGTATGGAGTGTGGCAAAAAAACAGAATATTTAGCAAGCAATATAAGATATTACAGAATTCACTCCAATGTGGAATGGATTAAGATAAAATGTAAGAATATGAAATATCCGCTACCGGAGGTACAACGTAAGTGGGAATGGGGTATACGTGGCTTAAATTGGAAAAATGACATCTTCCATTCCAATTGTGGCGGTGGCTATCGAGTTGCGTGTCGGTATGCTATGTCCAAAGTTTGGCAAAAAGTAAGACGGCAATTATAGGAAGTATTGCCCGAAACCGTTCCCGTATCTTTCCCGTGCCTTTCTATAACAACGCCGCATGGGCCAGATTGGGGACGACTTGTTTTTTACGGGAAACCACACCGGGCAAAAAGACGCTGTTTTCGCCCAACTCCACCCCAAATGCTTTGGCGAGCAGCATTTTATCCTTACCCGCGAAAAAGGCTTCGGAAGCTTCATTGATAATGTCGGTGACCAGCAACAGGAGCAGTTGATACTCGCTTTCCTGGCAGATATGTTTCATGTAGGCGACCAAATCGTCCCGGAGTTCCTGGATGCTTTCCGTGTCGGTGGTATTAATCTGGCCGATTCCGATTTTGTAGTTGCCTAATTGATAATATTTAAAGTCCTGATAAAGAAGCTGGTGGACGGTCTTGCCCTCCAGTGAAGTGCCTTTTTTAAACATTAACGCGGCGAATTCCTCCAGATTGATCGCGGCGATTTCCGCCAGTTTGACGGCGGTCAACCGGTCGAGATGGGTACTGGTGGGCGACTTGAATTTGAGAGTGTCCGAAATAATGGCGGCGCAGAGGATTCCGGCAATTTTGCGGGAGGGACGGATCCCACCGTCAAAATATTTATTGGCGATAATCGTAGCGGTGCTGCCGACCGGTTCATTGCTGACATAGATCGGGTTGCCGGTCTGAATATCGCCGACCCGGTGATGGTCGATAATTTCCAAAATTTCCGCCTGGTCGACCCCTGCCACGGTTTGGGACCTTTCATTATGATCCAGCAAAATTACGGATTTGCGCCGTTGGGAGATCAGATGGTAGCGGGAGATAAACCCTTGGATCCGGTCGGCGTCGTCGACCACCGGATAGCTGCGAAAACGGGTTTCTAGCATTCGCTCCTTAATCTCATCGACAAAGTAGTTAATGTGAAAGGAGACCAGATTTTGGGTGGTCATGCTATAGCTGACCGGGACGCTTTGATTAATTAACCGGGCGACATCAAAGGTGGCCATGGGGGTCGTCATGACAATGCAGCCTTGCTCCCCGGCCCGGGCGATCACTGCCGGGTCAACCCGGCAACCGCAAGTCAGCACCAGACAGTTGGCGCCGAGTTCCATGGCGCGTAATTGGTTATCGCTGCGGTTTCCGGTGATTACAATATCGCCTTTTTCGATATAGGGCTCCAGCTCATCCGGTTGCATCGCCGCTACGACCACCTTGCCGGTAGTATCGAACTGATCCGCGCCGCCGCAGACCAAGGTGGCGTTGATGGTCTCCAAGATATTGCCGAGCGGCGTCTTGGCGGAAGCGATAATGTTATTTTCCAGGGTATCCATATATTTATTGGTGATATCCGAGAGAGTAACCAGGCCGAGCAGGTGTTGTTCGTCATCCACAACCGGCAATACTTTATAATTATGCTTTTTCATCAGCGACCAGGCCATTTTGATCGAGATCTCCGGCGAGGCGGGGTTGATCCGGTCCATGTTTAAATCCGCCACCTGGGTTTGGACAGTCTCCAAGAGCCGGGGGACGGGCAGGTCAAAATATTTTAAAACATATTCGGTCTCCCGGTTGAGTTCACCGAGACGAAACGGTTGGGCGTTAAAGCCCATTTTCGCTTTGAACTCGGCATAGGCGATGGCGGAACAGATTGAGTCCGTATCCGGATTGCGATGCCCGAAGACATATATTATTTCTTGCATGTGTAGAAAAACTCCTTTGCTATCGCTGGTAAAGCGATTCCTGATTTGGGAATCGCTTTACTAAATACTATCAAACACCAGGCGTAAATTCACCACGAGATCCGGGAAAACAGTCGGCCGTAATTTGATCTTCTTCAGTATATGCTTCCGGCCGTTTGCCGACTCGCACACCACCACAATATCCGGCGGCAGGACATTGATAATCTCGTCGTCTGCGGGATCTTCTTCCGTCAGGCATAAGTCAAAAGGAGCGGCAAAAACCTTACAGGGTTTGGCAACCAGATAGTTGGAGATTTGCCGGAACAATTCGCCGGAAATACTTTGATGCTGCCAGGTGGGAGCCGCTTGCAGATAAGCCGTACCGTCGATAATCTCCCATCTTTCATTTTCCGGCCAGGTTAAATAGTCGGCATAGGTATGTTTTTTATTTTCTTGCGGTAATGACATTCCAAGCCTCGCCTCCCTCAAAAAAGATAAGCCGTAAGAACTTTATTATGACATTATCATAGCATATTTAGCTTTTAAGTCAACAAGAGTATTTCCACTCGTGCAGACCTGAAGCATGAAAAATTTTAATCCTTTAACTCAACTTTCGCACCTTGAAAATGGGGATAAAAAGCTATGAAATATGGGGTTAAGCCGAATGGCAAAACACTAACTGAAAGTCCATGTCACTTTTTCAGCCGGGGAAAAAGTAACCAAAAACCCGCAACGGGACCAAGTTCCCCTGACCCCTTTATTCATCCAGGGTTTTGAAGTTGGCTCTCCCATACATCCTCAGAATAGTCTTAACTTTGCCCACATGAAAAAGTTGGAAAAGATATTAACCTCACTTAATTAAGTTGAATCCTCCGGGTTTGTAACAAAATTGAAAGCTGCACCCTACGGAAAACCCGGTATAATTAGCTTGATGCGTAGAATAACAAGGTATATATGCCGTATGGGGGAAGTAGTTTGAAAAAAGGTTTGTTGTATATTCTATTATCAACTGTTTTGTTCAGCACCATGGAAGTTGTGCTGAAAGTCATTGCAACGCAGGTGAATCCCATTCAGATCACCTTCCTTCGCTTTTTTATCGGTTCTGTCGTACTTATGCCGCCGGCTATCAAAGAGCTGCGGATAAGAAATTGCCATTTTAAGGGGAATGATTGCGCGTTTTTTGCCTTGACGGGATTTGCTGGGGTTGTTGTCAGCATGGTGCTGTATCAGATGGCTATCTTGTATTCGCAGGCGTCCACCGTAGCTGTATTGTTTAGCTGCAATCCCGTATTCGTCGTGTTGTTTGCGTTCTTGCTGCTGCATGAAAAGATATATCGGCATACGGTGATTTCCCTTATAGTCAGCATTACCGGAATGATTGTCATAATAAATCCGGGGTACGAATCCGGCAACGCTATCGGATTTGCATTGAGTATTTTTGCCGCGGTTACCTTTTCCATTTACAGCGTCATCAGCCGTAAACGCAGCCAACGCTATGGGAGTATTGCCCTTACTTGTTTCAGCTTTTTATTCGGCTGCCTGGAACTAATTTTACTGATTTTTGTTTCCAGGATTACTGCCGTTTCTGCATTTTTCACCAACGCAGGGTTGAAAGCATTTGCCGCCATACCGGTCCTGGAGGGTATTCACTGGAGCATGCTTCCCAGCCTGATTTATATCGGGATCTTTGTTACAGGCCTCGGCTACACGTTTTATTTTTTGGCCATGGAGGCCACCTCGGCGGCGCTGGCGTCATTGGTCTTTTTTATCAAGCCCGCGCTGGCGCCCATTTTGGCGCTTATTCTCATTCACGATTCCATAACGGGTCGTATGTGGATTGGAATTATATTAATCCTTGCTGGTTCGTGCATTTCCTTCCTACCGGGTTGGCGATTGTCAACGAAATGATCGCTTATTTAGTTTTGGTAGTCCCAAAAGTGACGAGGGGTAAAATTTATGGAATAGAATACTGAGTCAGGAGACCGGACATTAACAGGTTTTCCCGAAGGACGAGCAAAAAACGGCGTCTGGCTCTCATTTATTATTTTAAAATCATCTTTAGCCGATTTCCCGGTACCCGAGAGTCGGCGCTATAACCCAGATGCGCCGATGGATTTTGCCGGATTGGCTGAGCTTTCAGTCCTGGCATTCGCGTCGTCAAAAGTCGTGCAGTGCTAGGAACGACCGAGGGAGGAGCGGAGATAATACTCGCTGTATATCGAGCACCGCAGCGACCGAGTG
>JASFQO010000209.1:0-5318 GCA_050115405.1 Bacillota bacterium | reverse complement strand
ACCCGAATGCCGAATAAACATTTCATTAAATTCGCTATTATCACTTAAAACCCTGCATTATAAAGATCATTTTAAAAAAAATAGTCCAACTTATTTTTAATTTTTAGTAAAATATGGGAACTATTTTCAATAATAAATCGTCGAATATTATAGTTAAAAATATATCATCCCATTAAAAAATAAAAATATGATACCGGAGGAATTAATTCATGAAAAAAACGCTTGTCTTCATGCTAACCTGGCTTTGTCTTTGCGGCATGAGTCAATTGGTTAGCGCCCGTGTTCCGCCGCCGTACGGCTATCACCATCGGCCGGCCCCGGTCAGCCGGATGGGAGCGCGTCGCGTTTTGGATAAGACCCGCGGCTACCTGTATCGGGCGCAAAATGTCGCGCCGCCGTACGGCCCGAACCGCTACCGTTTGAGACAGGCCTTTAACTATCAAAAACGCGCCCGTCGCCTGCTGGCCCAATGTTTTTACCATTCGGCGGTCCGGACTTCCTTACGGGCTCGCGGAATCGCCAAAGACATTATCGCTACGCGCCGCCGGCCGCCCGTTCCGCGGCGCCGTTGGAAGCCTGACGGCTCAATTAGTATTCATCTAAACCTCTAGTAGTTGCCATTGTAGTTTTCCAGCCAAGGTCCCGCCCGGGACCTTTTTTGTTGGAAAAGAGCATAATCGTCCCTAATTTTGAAAAGATATCTATATACTATTCTTCTTAAAAAGGAAGGCCCATGATTCGTTGGTTAGCCCATAAACACAAGACACGCCGCACAATTCCCGGCCCGTCCGATATTAAAGACCACGCTATTTTTACGGGACAGGCCCTGTTTAAAGACCTTGAGCCAAATCTGGCTTTAATCCGGACTGTCCTCCATAACAGCACCGACTTGAAAATCCGCAAATTTCTCTTTTGGATGGGCCGGGAACGCGAAGCCGCAGTAGTCTTTATTGATGGGCTGGTGGACACCCGGATGCTGGAAGACCATATTCTTGAGCCTTTAATGATCGAAACCTATAAAACTAAAGACGAAACCAAAACTGCGCCGGACAAAAATTTATCCTGGATCGAAGCGCATTTGCTGACCGTGAACAGCCTGACACGGCTTGCCACCGTGACCGACGTCATTAACGCTATTTTATGCGGCGACACCGTCTTATTGGTGGCCGGTTTTACCGAAGGCTTTCAGATCAGTTCCAAAGGCTGGGAGAAACGCGGCATTCAGGAACCGGACACCGAAATCAATATCAAAGGGGCCCGGGAGGGCTTTATTGAAAATCTCCGCACCAATACCGCCTTATTACGGCGCAAAGTCGGTCATCCCGACCTGACCTTTGAAGCGATGCTGGTTGGCAAAAAGACCAAGACGGACATTGCGCTGGCGTATATTCGCGGCGTCACCAGGGAAGATTTGGTGACGGAGGTTAAAAAACGAATCGGCCGGATCGACACCGACGCCATCCTGGATACGGGCATTCTGGAAGAATATATCGAAGACGCGCCGTTATCCCTGTTTCCCACCGTTAACTATAGCGAACGGCCCGAAGTCGTCGCCAGCCGGATCTTGGAGGGACGGGTGGCGATCATGGTTGACGGGACCCCGGTGGTCAATACCGTGCCGATGCTCTTCATAGAAAGCTTTCAGGCGCCCGACGATTATAATTTTCGTTGGACCTTTACCACCCTCATCCGGTGGATTCGTTTTCTGGCCTGTCTGCTGACAATTATCATGCCTGCCATGTATGTGGCCTTAAGCACCTTTCACCAGGAGATGATCCCTACTCCCCTCTTGATCAGCATGGCCGCGGCGGAGGATGCGACTCCCTTCCCGGCGGTCTTTGAGGTCTTGATCATGGGGATCATCTTTGAAATCTTGCGGGAAGCCGGGATCAGGCTGCCCCGTCCGATCGGCGCCGCGGTCAGCATCGTCGGCGCCCTGGTAGTCGGAGAAGCCTCCGTCAATGCCGGCCTGGTCGGAGCGCCGGTAGTGATTGTGATCGCCCTAACTGCAATCTCTTCCTTTGTCATCCCCTTTCAAGAGGAGTCAATCACGCTGATCCGCCTGGGTTTAATCGTTTTTGCGGCGATTTTCGGCCTTTTCGGGATCTTAAACGGTCTGCTGCTAGTCTTAATCCACCTGGCCGCCTTACGTTCCTTCGGCGTCCCTTATTTATCGCCTTTGGCTCCCTGGATAACCGCGGATTTAAAGGATACCATCATCCGGGCGCCCTTTTGGACCATGCTGAAGCGACCGCTTTCCTTGGAACCGAGGGACCAAACCCGCCAAACGCCGGGGTTGGAACCCAAACCGCCAAAACAGTAATTTTTTCATAAGGCGTGCGATTGTTTTTTCGGTTAGCCCCTGGGTTTAGGGGCGACAAGTAATTGAAAAGAGCAACAAATGAAACGTCAAATCTTACTAGGCGTAATTCTAATTTTTACCGTAATCTGCTGTAACGGCTGTTGGGACCGGAAAGAACTCAAAACCCTGGCGATCGTCGCCGGAATGGGGATAGACCGTAGTCCCGACGGCAAACTGGCGGTAACTTTTCAAATTATTAATCCCGGCGCGGTCAAAAGCGGCGACGCGCCAAGTGAAGGCGACGGCGGCGGCGACAGCGCCACGCCCTCAGCCGTATGGGTGACTCAAGGGATAGCGCCGACTCAGTTTGCCGCCGGCCGTAGAACACGGTTTCAGATCAGCCGCAATTTGTATCTACCCCAAATGCAAATTATGGTATTCAGCAAAGAGGTCGTGACCAAGGAAGGAATCCGTAAGGAGTTTGACATGCACGCGCGTTATCCGCAAGAGCGTCTAACGTCAATGATCGTTATCTCCAAAGGGACCGCCAATAACGTCTTAAAGGCGCAAACTCCCCTTGACAAGATCCCGACCCTGGCGCTGATGAACAAGATCAATTCCTGTGCCAAAATGAGCGGTCAGGTACTTCCGGTCCGCCATATTGACCTTTTCAAAATGCTTATCAGTAAGACCTGGGAACCGGCTCTTCCCCAAGTGGAGGTAGTCCAAAGCGGCGGAGCAAAGAGCCTGCGGCTTGCAGGTACCGCCATCTTCAAAAAAGACCACTGGGCCGGGGAATTAAATAATACCGAAACCCGCGGGCTCGCGTGGGTGCTCGGTCGGGTGCAGTGCGCCCTGCTGGAGATCGACGAGCGCGGCTCTTTGGAAATTATCAACGCGACCGGCAAATTTCAGCCCAAACTAGAAGGCGGCGCAGTGACCATGGAAATTAAAGTCGCCACCCAAGCGAATGTGGTTGATATCTTAGTCCCGGAAAATTGGTCAACTCCGGAGAAAATACGCCAACTAGGCAAAGTCGGTTCCACCATTATCCGCCGGGAAATTCTGTCCGCGTGGAAGGTGGCGCGGCGGCTTAATGCCGATATCTATGGTTTCGGCGAAGCGTTAGGCCGCAAATACCCGCGCGAGTGGCAGGCGCTGGAGCCGCGCTGGGACCAAATTTTTCCCAAAATCAAATTAGCAATTAAGGTTGAGACTCAAGTGACCAAAACCAGCGAGCTTATCAAACCGTTGCTGCCGCAATAAAAGACGTTGGCAACATATCAAGCGGGACCTGTCGCTAACTGAAAACATTTCGAACCGATGCAAGGTAAAGATGCCGCCACTGGACAAAGGAAAAATAGACACTACCCAATTAATCTTTCTCAAACAAAGGAGTCTTCCCAATGGCTTTGGTGGTAATTATAATTTTCGTAGGTCTATACCTGCTGAGTCTGCCGGCCCTGCTAAAACCCGGCTATCGCCGCGACTTGATTGTCTTCACGGTCTTGATGGGAATTAATTTCGTGTTTAGCTTTCTTTTAGCGATAGGAACCAAATTACCCTATATCGGAACGGAAATTACCAAACTTTTCAAGGCGTATATTTTGAAATAACGAGGAAACAACAGTTGATGCGACAAACTGAAATATCTGCCATCCAATTAATCTTTTTATTACTAAACTATCTCATCCCAGCCTCTTTAGTCTTTTCCATCGGAGTAGAGATTGGGCCGGACGCCTGGGTGGCCGGATTATTGGGATTCGGGATCAGTTTCGGGTTTGCATTGCTCTATCTAAAGTTGGCGGCCCGTTTTTCGGGCCGGACTTTGATCGCAATCAACGATGCCGTCTGGGGGCCCTGGTTGGGCAAAATCTGTTCCGCCGTTTTTTTTCTGTTCTATCTTTGCATTTCTTTTATTACCGTCAATATAGCCACGCGGTTCCAAAAGGAGTTTTTAATTAATACGCCGGATTTGGTCCTGTCGCTAATGGCGACCGCCACTTCTTTCCTGATGGTCGGTTGCGGTCTGGAAGTAATCGCGCGTTGTAGCCAAGTTGTGACTAACTTTTTTCTAAACCCGTTAATGCTTTTAGTAATTGTTTTACTAATCCCGGATATGCAATTGCCTAATTTAAAGCCACTGTTCCAAACGCCCTTCCCGCTGTTTCTCCAGGCGGCGCTGCGGGTGGGGGCCTTCTCCTTCGGTACCGGCTTTTCCTATCTGATGATTTTTCCCCATATCCGCGAATCCAAGTTTAAGCAAGTATATCCCGATATTGGCAAGGCGTTCGCAGTCGGCGCCGCATATCACACAATCATCATCACCTCAATAGTCTTGACTTTAGGCCCGACCGCCGGATATTTTTTATTTCCGGCGTTGCACGCCACCCGCCTGATCAATATCGGCGAAGTCTTCACCCGGATGGAAGTACTCACCGGCATCGCAATCTGGCTTAGGATTTTTTTGTATCAGACGATGTACGCCTATAACCTGACCACGGCGGCCGGGGAACTTTTCCGACTCAAATCCCATCGTACGCTCTGCCTGCCGCTTATGATCTTACTTTCCCTGTTCTCTATCCATAGTTTCGCCAACAGCATCGATGACGTTGAATTCGCGTTACGGGTCTATCAGTGGCTGATCTTTCCCTTCCAATTTATTCTTCCGCTCTTGACGCTGTTGGTCGCGGTGATCCGCCGCCTACCGGGAAAGGAGACTTAGCCTTATTTTTCCACCAATACCAGACAGCTTCGCCCGTGCAACCAGTACTCTCGTTCCAGCCGGGTCCGGCCGCCGTCGAAATTACGGTAAGCCGTCATCCAGCCGCCGCTATTATCGGTATCCAAGAGCCGATACCACCGTCTCCCGGTCATATTGGACGGTAATTTCACCATTAAATTCGACGCGCTGCAGTTATAAGCCACATAAATCGACTCCACCCGGGCGACGCGCTTGGCTATCAATTCCTGCCGGGCGTTGATCCGCCAGCCCAAAAAATCCGTCCGCTCCCAA
>JASFQO010000208.1:0-5335 GCA_050115405.1 Bacillota bacterium | reverse complement strand
ATACACATATCCAATCCCTTCTTTCAATTATTCACTGACGTTCAACATCCGGACGGTCGTCGCCATCTCCAAAGCCGGATTCGTGGCGCGCGACGGGTCCCTCACCTTCAGCGTCACCGTAACGCGCGCGCCTGTATTCGTAAAGTTTAACGATTGCGCCAAAGGTTCGGAGATTGTGGTAACTTGACCCGCGGAATCAGTTATTTTCAAAGAAGTCCCCTCAAGCTTGACCGTAGTAGTACTGCCATCAACTGTAATCTTCGCCACCCCGGCTTCCGTTAAGTCGACACTTTCGGCATAACGCAACTCAGAGGCGATCCGGCTTAAGCCCTGTTTGACCGCAAGCAGATTATAGTTACTCAAAGTATTATGACGGTAAGAACGCCGCATGGCGCTGGCCGCCCCATAAAGCGCCAGGGTCAGGAGCGCGATTAACGCCACCGCGATTAACATTTCCAACGCGGTAATTCCCGCCTGGCGTCGTTGCCTACTCAGCTTGATCATACGAATCAACCCCAAATCACTTTAGATAAAGATATTCCACCAGCGTCAAACTGCGCGACGCAGCGGCTTCAGTCCAGGAAACCGTCAGTTGCACCGGTTTTAACTTAGTCAAAGCAGCGACTGCAGTTACCGTGGGTTCTTCCAAAGTTAGCTGATAGGCTATGCCGTTTTCGGTAACAGGGTACGTTACGCCGGTCCCCGTGGTGGTCACCTCTGTCCCTGCCGGGACCGCCGCCGTTAAATCAAGCGTATCGGCGCCATCATTTTGTTTTAAGGTCTCCAAAGTATCCTGCACCAGCATCATCGCTCGAATCCGCTCCCGGTTCTCCCGGGTGCCCGCAGAACTGTAACTAAAACCGGTCATGAAAACCACCACCGCCAGCCCCAATAAGACCGTGGCCACCAGGACATCGACCACCCCCCCACCCTGTTCCGGATGATTTGTCATGGTAAACAGCATCGCCGCCACCCCTTTCCTGCCGTTTTTTTCGGCTAAACAGCTTAGAAAAAATAGTTTATCTAAAAATAGTAAATAAAATATATTTCTAAGAAATAGTTCTTTTCCCATTTTTTATATATTTAATATATCATAAATTATACCAACATTCAATGTTTTTCCCATTTTTTTAACTGAAGTTGCGTCAATTTATAAGAAATCCATTTTTGTAAAAAAATAACAAAAATGGATTTATTTAATATATAAAAATTTGACCCGTCTGGAGTAGCTTGGAACCGCGCCGGCTTTTAACGCTCCACCCGGGCCTTGGCGGCCAACTTAATCCCGCCGCGCGGTTTTTGAGTGACGGTCACCTCCGCCCAGAACGGCTGGCAAGCGGCGGCGATATCCCGGGCGATTTGGTCGGCCAGGGCTTCGCAAAAAGCGCCGGTTTCCCGGAAACTCCACAGATAAAGCTTTAAACTCTTACTTTCAATACAGGATCGGTCCGGCGCATATTCAATCGTCACCGTCTCCCAGTCCGGCTGGCCGGTCACCGGACATAAACTGGTCACCTCATCGCTCTCCATGACGACGGTGGTAATTCCCGCCGGTTTGGGAAAGATTTCCAACGTCCGTGAAGGTTCCCGGACCGTGTGTCCCAAAGCTTGAAACCGTAACTCGTCCATAGCGCTAAACCTCCCAGCCAAATGGACGATATTCCACTTGCGTATCATAAACATCAAGCTGTTCGTAGCGTTTCACCCAACTCACCATCCGGTAGGTCAACGGCGTTACCGCCGCTTCATAGGCGACTTTCCACAAATACTGCGCCAAAATCATCGTCCCCAACTCTCCGGACGGCATCAGGCCCCAAAAGCCAATTGTAATAAAAATGACGGTATCAATCCCTTCACCGGCAATTGTGGAGCCGATGGTACGCAACCAAAGTCTCCTGCCCTGAGTCAGGACTTTGAGGCGGGATAACACAATGGAGTTGACCAACTCGCCGGCCAGATAAGCAATTAACGAAGCCGCCACCACCCGGGGCGTCATCCCCAAAACCGCCGCGTAAGCCGCCTGACCCCGCCAAAAATCCGGATAAGGGAGCGCCAGCGTCAACAGAAACACCGCCGCCATGACGAGATTCGCGCCAAAACCCAACCAAATAATCAAGCGGGCTTTTTTAAAACCATAAACCTCGGTTAGGACATCACCGAAAATATAAGTCAAAGGGAACAAAATGACCGCCGACGGCAACGGATAACCGAAAAACACGGCTATTTTCCCGGCGATAATGTTGGATAGCAGCAGAAGTACCACGAAAAGGCAGGCCAGACAGAGAAACAAGGGTGAAAAACGGGGTTGATCGGTTTTTAACATCATCAAGCACCTCCAGTTTTGTTGTTGCGGGTTTGGCTGGACAACCGCAGGTTTTTATTATAATACATTTTGCGGGACGCCACAACCGCCTGACGCAAAAATTCTCCAATACTCAATGAACAACTGTGACTATTCGGGTAGGTAAAGCGAGGTCACCCGCCTGCGTTGAAAAAAGGTGGTGGGGAAACTTGCCGGATTGACTGATGCGCCGTAAATGGTGATCTCTTTGCGGACAATTTCGGCCACCTGAATGGCGGGCCGCGCTTCATCATGGCCGAATTGAAGTACCTTCCCGCCCGGGCGAACCAATTTTAATGTTTGGTCAATCAATTGAAGTGCTTTGGCGGTGTATTCATCCGCAGCGGTTTTAATCAAACTGTTTGCAAAGCAACAAACCATCAGTGTAGTAATTTGCAGAGCCGCCGCCGCTTCAACCGCCATTTGCAACATTTTTCTTGATACTTCAAAACCGGGGGTACCGGGACGTGAATGTATGAATAATTATCAAGGTCACTTAAGGAAAGATTGGGATATTCAATCCCGTACTTTTGTTGTTCCTCCAAATAGTACTTTTGTAATCTTGATTGACAAATCGGAAAGCCATGAAAATATGTCCCCATCTCGATTGACATCCAATCAATTCCTAATTCATGGTACGCGGAGCAAATACCCCAACTCCCGGTAAAGCTTGATCACAAACACCTATTTTAACTCCCATAGCCCTGTTCCCTTTCGCGGAATATGCGGAAGAGAGTTTTTTTACTCTCTTCCATATTTATGACGATGATTTCGCACATATTGATAATTTCCAAATTACTCATCAATTGTATTGGAAAAATTGAGTACAATTAGTCTTATCCACAACCTTGCAGCCGGTATCAATTACTTTCTCAACTTTCTCACCATTCCAATACTTGACCAATCCATCAACCGCCATAATTCCCATCGTCTTGGGGAACTGAGCAATCGTCGCCGTCAAGCCTCCCTTATGAATCGACCTCGCCGCTTCCGGCTGACCGTCAAATCCAATTACTTTAACCTTTTTCTGCTTTCTGGCCGCCTTAACCGCTTCAACCGCTCCCAACGCCATCATGTCATTGACAGCAAAAATACACTTCAACTTAGGGTCGGCTGTCATAAAGTTTTCCGCCTGGGTCATCCCTTGGGCCCGTTCACAATTGGCATAAGCGGAATTCACCACTTTAATTTTAGAATATTTTTTGATTTGATCCATAAATCCCTTAAAGCGAAGGGTGGTGGCATCGTTTCCCGAATACCCGTCGAGGATTGCCACATCGCCCTTGACGATATTTTTACCCACCCATTTGGCGGCCAACTTCCCGCCTTGATAGTTATTTGTACCAACGAAAGATTGGTAATTACACGGATTACAGCCCGAATCGATTATAAATACCGGTATTCCGGCGGCATCCGCATTATTAATGGTCTTCACCAGCGCTGTTTTATCACAGGGAACTGTCAATATCGCATCCACTTTCATTTGAATATAATTTTCAACAATGGAAACTTGCTGGTCAACATCGGTTTCCGCTGGCGGCGCCGCTGAAACTACCGTCATCCCATATTTGGCCGCTTCTGATTTAATAGCTTCTCCAACTGCTACAAAATAAGGATTATTAAGTGTTTTAGGAGCAAAAGCGATCTTCTTGCCCTCAAATGATCCTTTTGCGGTCGACACTCCAACAGACACCGACAAAACCATCAAAGAAACAATCAATAATAAAACACTTCTTCTTTTCATTTTCATTACATTCACTCCTTAATTTAGTTTTTATTTTTGTGGGTAATGAGCTAATCCTGTTTTTTATTCTCCCCATTTTTTATTATTTCATTGTAACATCCCCTCCTTTTAACATGGATAACATGGATATCAAAACCCAACCGCTAATATAACAGGCGGAACTAACACCAATAATTGAACTTAACTCTTACTTGACGATCTTTTCGTCTCTTTTGGCCGCCATGTTTTTGAGAGTTATGTCAAAACCTACCGCAATGACAATAATCGCACCCAAGACCACCCATTGATAATATGTAGCTACGTTAAGCAACACCAGACCATTGTTAATAACCGCTACGATAATTGCCCCTAATAAGGTCCCTAACATTCCGCCTTCGCCACCGGTCATACTTGTGCCGCCAATGACTACCGCCGCGATCGCTTGCAGCTCATAGCCATTACCGGCGGTGGGTTGCGCCGCGCCAAGCCTTGAAAGATAAATAACTGCAGCCAGCCCAACGGTAATACCGCAAATTGTATATATTTTAATCTTATTCCAGATTATTTTTACCCCGGATAAACGGGCCGCTTCCTCATTACTGCCCAATGCAAAGACATATCTGCCGGTTGCCGTATTGGATAATATAAAGGCGCCAATCATGCCAATGATGATAAATAAATAAACCGGAATCGGTATCCCCAGCCAATATCCAGTTCCCAAAACGCGAAACGGTTCATAATCCGCCGGCACCTGCGCCGCATTTGTAATCAAAAGAGTAACGCCCCTTGCAATATTCATAGTACCTAAAGTCACTATAAAGGGCGGTATGTTGATAAAAGAAATAATCACCCCATTTATCAACCCAACCAACGCCCCGGTCAATACTCCCAAAAGCATGGCAAGATACATATTACCTGCGCCGTTATTCAAGGTATATCCGATTACTACAGTTGAAAGGGCCAGCACCGAACCAACCGAAAGGTCGATCCCACCTGCTATAATAACAAAAGTCATTCCAACTCCCATGATGGCATAGATCGACGCCTGGCGTAACACATTACATAAATTACTCATTGTTAAAAAATGCGGTCGAAATACCGTTATCACAAAACAAATAATACACAAAGGAATTAAAGTTCCCATACCCGATATGTTCTTAATTCTTGCCCCGATTTCCGATAAATTATTAAAACTTATACTACTATTGTTTGAGCCGAATGCCATCATTTATCCCCTCCTATCGCATAATACATAACCTTTTCCTGGCTGG
>JASFQO010000207.1:0-5362 GCA_050115405.1 Bacillota bacterium | reverse complement strand
CAATTTCCTCATATATTTCTTATCATTAGCTTTTAAAATACAGTTATATAACAGCTCGCGATTGCTGAATCCAATTGTCAAATTTCGGTGAATCATTATTTTGTTATGCTTTATTTTCCATTCTATTCCATCGTTAATAAAGACTAATTTAATATTTTCTTGATGTTCAAGGGTGTTTAACTTTGGTGATTCCACAAAGCCTTGCGACTCTCGGTACGTAATCGGTACATATGGCACATAGGTATTCATATATAAGTGGTAAGCCAAAAAACTTACAAAACTCAATACTAAAAAACCCTTTACTATCTTCACCCATTTACTCAAAATGCCGACCCCCAATTCCTTTTTGCCAAATCATCACAAATAAGATTTTATTAGTTAATTTGCGTTTTGTATGTGGTAAATAATTCTATTTGAAATATTAATTTCCTTCCTTGATTTTTTCAAAAATGAGTCGGGGGACGGTTCTTTGACTCATTTGCCCAAAATTATAAAAATCAGGAATGCATCAGTGTTCGTGTTTTCGGCCATTGAGATTTCCCGCAATTTTAAAGTAGTCCGTCAAAAGGCGCAAAAAGCGCTGCTAGCCATATTCGAACGCAACGGCCTTTCCTGTTTTTCCACATTGCCGAGAGGGTTTAATCGGTCAAGAAAAAAGTAGCGTCTTGCCGGTCCAAAGTCGTGCTAATTGGATCCAGTCGCAAATAATAGTTATAATGTCTGATATACCGGCTGGAATCATTATATAATTGAAACGAAAAACCGCTGTTGTCCGCCAGCCCGGTTACTTTTTTGAAGGTAGCCGCGGCCTTAAAAGCGTCCGTGCCGTCATTTTTGACCAAACTCAGATCGTAATCGGTTTGCTTTAAATAATAGCCGCGATAGTTGACGGCTTCGAAAGAGACATACCCGTAAGACGAATTGGCCAGCCCCGGCGCGATGCGCCATTCGGAGTCCTGAAACGGCGTGACGTCGGCGTCGATGCGCGCGTCAAAGTTATAGTGCCGAATATAGCGGGTCGGATAATTGTAGGACTGCAATCGTCTACAGATCCCGGCCAACCAAAATGAAGAATAGCTTACCGTTTGAATCGCGCTTTCGGTGATAATCAGCGGGTCAACGCAGACGCAACGGGAATAGGGATTGCCCTGCGACAATTCTTCGCTGTGATAAACATACCACCACTGCCCTTTAAAATAGGCCGCCCCCGAGTGATTGGTACCGGTGCCGGTTGGCGTACCGATTACACCTGATATGTCCAGGGACCACTGATACTACTGGCTGTCGCATAGCGAATATTGGACGGCCACGGCGAATCGGCATACATTAAGAAATAAGAATTGTTTGCTTTGATTACAAATGGCGCTTCCAGGTATTTGGTTAATCCTGAGACTGTCAGGGGGTTGGTTTTTAATGAAATCATATCGCTGTTTAATTTGGCATACCGGCATTCTCCACTACCGCCCCAAAATAGATAAGCTTGTCCGTCATCATCGATAAAGCACATCGGATCAATATCACTGGCGGCATGATTGGTGGTGCTGGCATCTATAAGCGCCTTTCCGTTAGGGTCGGAATACGGACCGGCAATCCGGTCGGCTACCAAAACTCCGACCTGATTGGAAGTGGCAATATAAAAATAGAATTTGCCGTTATAAGGAACAATACAAGACGCCCAAGCGCGATTACTCGGCATCCAGCTATAATCCGCCGGCCGGGCGATGATTCCGTGATCCGCCCAGGTTTCCATATCGGCGCTCGACAGCAGACGCCAGCCATACATATTAAACGTACTGGAACCGGCTTCGTCTTGTCCACAGACAATATAATACCGGCCGTCATAAACAAAAGGTGAGGGATCCGCGGTATAAATATTGGTGAACAGCGGATTGTCAGCCTGCGCGAATCCAACGGCCGCCAAAAACACAAAGAGCAATCCGGCAAGAATCAAGCGTTTAAATAGTTGTATTCTCATCTTTATACCCATTCCTTTCGCTACGCTCAAGGCACAAAACGGGATGAAACCTGTTGCCAATGAGCGTTTTTTGTTTTATAACTATTTTTGTTGAAGATAACAGACAACTACAAATCACGTGGAGGTGAGTGCGCTGCGCCTTTTGGAGCAGACCGCATTTTTATATGTGTAGATTGTCTTTTTCAAGCACAAATAAAATATTTTTGTCGAGGAAGATCAAGGACTAATTTACAAAAATATCCACATTGGTAAGCTTCGCTTTTCAATGCCATAATATTTGTAAATGAGAATATTAGGAAGGAACGCTTTTTTAATGAACCGCTTAGACGGTAGAGGTTAGGAATTTACTTTTTTATGCCGGAGATCTGTCGCGTGAGGCGACGGGTCTTTTTTGGTTGGGACGGGAAAAGCTTCTGGTGAGGGACGGTTTCTTTATTTTTTTGTTTGTTTGCAGCTAGACTGCGATATGCTATAATGGATTTTAAGATACCGGGCGAATTGTGGTAAATCGGGAGGCGGTTTGATGCGTTTAATTCCCAAATTGACAACAATGGGGTTAGTTTTGGTTAGTTTGCTCTGGACAGCGGGACCGACGGCGGCCAAAGAAACATTGGAGCGGCCCCCACGGATGAAAATCGGACTGGCCTTGGGTGGCGGCAGCGCGATGGGTTTTACGCATATTGGGGTCTTGCGGTGGTTGGAAGAAAACCGGATTCCGGTTGATTACATCGCCGGTACCAGTATGGGCGGTTTGATGGGCGGCTGTTACGCCATGGGGATGAGTCCGGATCAGATGCAAAAATTGGTTACCGGGGTGGACTGGGAACAAATTTTTAACTCCAATCCCCCCTATAATTACTTGGAATATCGGCGCAAAGAGGACCAGCAGGAATATCCCAACGAGATTAAGATCGGTACCCGCGACTGGCTCATGGTACCGAACGGTTTGGCTGTATATCAGGTCTATTTTTTATTGAGCCGGATTGCTCTGCCTTATTCAACCGTCGCCAGTTTTGACGAATTGCCGATCCCCTATCGGTGCGTGGCGACTGATGTCCGCAATTCGCAAGCAGTTGTTTTACATAATGGTTCATTGGCGGAAGCACTGCGGGCGACAATGTCGATTCCGGGCTTTTTTGTCCCGGTGGAACGGGAGGGGCGGGTGTTGGTCGACGGGGGATTGGTCGACAATGTCCCGGCCGATGTGGCGCAAGCGATGGGCGCTGATTATGTAATTGCCGTTAATTGTAATGAGAGTAATAAAAGAAAGGATCTGCGGCGGTTGGATGCGTTTTTGTTAGGCGCAGTCAATACGGTGGTGGTCAATAATACCCGGGAGGCCTTGCGTGCGGCGGATGTGGTCATTCGGCCGCAGTTGGAGGGCATCTCCTATCTCAATTGGCAAAAAGCCGCTGCTTTTATTCAGGCAGGGTATGAGGCGGCCGCCAAGAACGCTGCGTCTTTACGCCCATTGGCATTACCGGAAGCGGCATGGCGGGAATATTTGCAACTGCGCGAGGGAAGAAAACGTGTCCAACCGTTGCTGCCAAGCACGGTTGTCGTCCGGGGGACTAATCAGGTGAACCGGGACTTTATCTTAAACCGGCTGCATCCCTTTGTCGATCATCCGGTAGACCCGCAGCAACTGGAGAGGGTGTTAACGGAGATTATGGGTTCCGGTTTTTATGAAAGCATTCGTTTATGAATTGCAACTGGAAGCCGGCCAGCCGGTGTTGGTGGTGACGGTGACCGAAAAACCGTACGGGCCGCCGTTTATCGGGTTGGCGTTACAGGGTAATACGGGTGGCGACCGGACCGAAGTCAATCTCCGTTCCCGGACAACCGCTTTTAATGTCCTGGGCGAGGCTTCGGAAGTGCGTCTGGATGTGACGGTTGGGACCACAGCGGCGGTGATGGCGGAGCTGTATCAACCATTGTTCAAATCGGACTGGTTTGGGGCCGCCAAGCTTTCCTTGGAAAAGGAAAAGGGCAGTTATTTTCAGAATGAAACCCGAGTCAGTGATTTTAAGGTGCACCGAGTGGCGGCCGAAATTGACTTGGGGTATACTTTTAACCGCTATTGTGAAATGCGGCTGGGCTATTTGTTCGGCAACCAAGATTTGGTGAATGTGGTGGGGCAACCTTTAGACTCCCGAGAAGGACCGGTGCAAAAGGTCGGGTTAAAATGGGCGTATAGCAAAGCTGACGGTGATCCGCATCTGCAAAAGGGCGTAACTTTGAAAATGGCCGCTGATTGGTACTTGGAGGCGCCGGAAGCGGATGATCCGTTTGCAATTGCGGAAACTTCGCTTAAATGGATTTTCCCCGCGCACCGCCGCGATCTTATTTTTACCCGTCTGGCGGCCGGGGGTACCTTGAAGGGTGACGCGCCCTTTTTGCAGCAATTTACCTTGGGGGGATCACTGCATTTGGGAACCTATTATTTCGATGAATTACGGGGGCCCAATTATTGGTTGGGCACTTTGGGTTATTTGAAATGCATCGGCAAGCCGTTTTGGGGCGGCAATCCCATATATGCGGGGATTTTTTTGGAAAACGGCGGCGCCTTTGACAGTTGGTCCGCGGTGCAATCGGACCTGGATCTTTCGGTTGGCTTGATAGCGACCACCGCCTTTGGTGTGGTTTACTTGGGGACTAGCTTTGGGGAGCGGACCAATGGACGGATTGACTTGACTTTAGGGCAGCAGTTCTAACTGGTCACCTTCCGGCGCGCCGGAAGGTGATAAATCACTACCGGGAGATAGAAGGCGGCGAGGTTGATGATGGGGAGCCGCCAACTCATCTCGAGAAGAGCTTGAGTCTTAAAATTTATTATACCGCCATGACCGGGAGCGGATCTCAACCGAAAACTTCAATAAATTACAAAAAACCAGTTTTTTTATGGCCAGATTCCTCTGGCGGTTTTGGCATCAACGACACGCTTGACGGCAATAAGATAGGCGCCGGTTCGCAGGGTTACCTGCTTATCCTGGACGATCTTCCATACCGCTTCAAAAGCGCGATCCATAATTTCCTTCAGTTGTCCATTGACGTGCATTTCCGTCCAGCTTAACGACTGAATGTTTTGGACCCATTCGAAATAAGAAACGACCACGCCGCCGGCATTTGCTAAAATATCGGGTACAATGACGACTCCTTTTTGATTTAAAATTGTATCGGCTTCAACCGTAGTCGGACCATTAGCGGCTTCCACAATAATTTTCGCCTGGATATCGTTTGCATTGGATTCGTTAATCTGGTTTTCCAACGCGGCCGGTATTAAAAGCGTCGTTTTTAAGGACAATAACTCTTGATTGCTAATGTGGGTAACCTCTGGTTCATGATAATTGCTCAATAAATTCTTCCGATCTTTTTCAAGAAAAGCAG
>JASFQO010000206.1:0-5366 GCA_050115405.1 Bacillota bacterium | reverse complement strand
AAATCTTTGTGCGCCAAGCGAATAAACTTGGGCAATCCATATTATTTTGGTTGGTCAGTTGAACTTCAATGTTAAGTTGCATCCCGTCCGCGGTTTTAGCCCAGACATCCAACCGGCTGGCTTTATCGTAGATCATTTCCGCAGTTAGTTCTTTGCTATTTATAATTTCCAGTGATATCAGTCGTTGTTGATCCTTGGCGTCGAGTACCGCGTTTAAAAACGCGATTAAGTGATCGGTTTCTTCCATGAGCCGCTTAAAAATATAATCGTTTAACGGATTTAAACGGTCCATTAAAAAGTATTCCTTTCTAATCTTTTTATTTATTAATATTATATCATGGAAAAGAAGGGTTTGCCAATGCTTAAAAAAGCGTGGCGGTAACGGGACGATAAGGGAAAAGACGATGAATTTGCGCTAACTAGCGTGACTTTACTACTTGAAAAGGGATTAGTTAATATCAAGCCAATTTCATTGGAAGAATGCGTCCGGCGCGAAGTCGAGAGGGAGTGGAGAACTGTGACATTGGCCGGCAAAAGAACACTTTGAATTTTATCTCCACAACTCATATTGATTAATGCGGATCTCAATTATATCGCCTTCGACCGCATCGTCCGGTAAAACAATCTTCGGTATGTCGACTATAGTTTGGTTAGGCAGTTCCACGGCCGCGTATTCGCCCTCGAATTTATCAATAACAATGCGATTAATTTTCAAGTAAATTCCTCCGCTAATCTTATTAATTACATTATAGCAACTATTTTTGATTCTCAGTAGTTAATTTAGTCCCATTGCTTTCTGGGAAAATAGTCCTATTTTGGTCCGTTCTTTAAACAAAACCTGCGTCACAAAACAGACACAGTATAGTAGTATCTTTATATTAAAGCCCATTTATATACCCCGACCTGGTCGTGAGACCGGGAAGGGGAGTTTCATTTTTATCTTTTGTAACCTACTTAAGTTTCCGTTTCGACAAAGATTAAGCGGCACGACCGGTGAGGTGAAAACAACCCTATTTCCAATTTGAAATCGGGGTAAATACGAGTTCGGCGGGACGGGCCTTACCTCTAATTCCCACTCCTATTTCGACTTTAGCTGTGCTACAATTATTTCATGTTTCTGAAATAATCTCTAAAGGAGGACTTTGAGTGGTGAAACGTGTAATGATTGGGACAATTACAATAATCATGGTATTGATGTCGGTATCCGGTACTTTAGGAGCGAATACCTTCTTTCTGGACACGATGTTGAGTGGCGACTCGGAAAACGGTGGTTACGATTACGATTTAAACCAATGGACCGGCGGCTTGACCATTCCTTTGAATCAAAATCTCAATTTTAGCGCGGATCTGTCAAATGGTGAAATTAAACGCCATGGCGCCACGGGCGATACTTCCAGTTACAAAATCAAAGGCGCCTACCGGGTATTTTCAGATGCAAAAGTCCGTCTCGACCTTACCGGCGGGATCTACCGTCGTGATTTGGAATTTCCCGCTTATGCCGATTATACCGTGAGCAGTTTCACGGTTGGCGCTGCCGGACAATTGCAACTGACCCGGCGAGCCTGGTTTGATTTTGACCTTGCCCTGGGTCTGCTCCCGGATGAAAAGTTAGACCAGTATTATGGTGGGAGTCCTTATAATGGTGATCCATCTTCAGTGATTTTGTGCAATCTGAAAGTAAATTACCTGATCAATCAAAAGTTTGGGCTGTCGTTAGGTTATATTTCGGAAAGTTACGATTCCGACCTTTTGAACGATGGAAATTCGCATACCCGCTTAAGCGCCGGGGCCTTTTTTAGGTTTTAACCGCTTTGGCGAACGGGTCGTTTCCGACGTGGCCCGGGGACGGAGAAAGGGAGGAATGTGGGGTTTGACGACAGCGGATACACGCTGATAAGAGAGGAAGAATAACCCGGTGGCTAAAGGGCCTCCGGGGTTTTTTATGTTGGGAGGATAGCAATTGCATATAATGCTAAAAAATGGTAAAATGATTATGAAATAAATTGAGGAGAAAATGATGAAACCAATTTTGATTTTGCTGTTAACCATACTGTTGTTGCTGGAAGGCGGTCCGTCCCTCTTCGCTAAATCGAAGGGGCCAAAGGTCCCAAAGCGGCAGACGGTGGTGGCGGAAAAGGTGGAAATCCGTTACGCGGTCCAAGCCGGTCGGGTAACTGCGCTCAAAGGTAGTCCGAAGGCTTGCAAAGCCGATAATGCTTTTGTAGTGGCAGCATTGCAAGGGAAGCGGGTTAATTTGGAAGGCTTGGACTATACGGTGGATGTAACTAAACTGACGACCGGCTTCGTTAGAAAGGATAGCCGGGATGAGCTGGTGATCTACGAATACCGGATGGACCTCAAGAAATCGGCTTTAAATAAAGCGGTAAGTGAATTTATGGATCGTTTGCAGGTTCAAAAGACTATAACCGGAGGGCTACTGCCATATGGAATGCCGGTTACCTGTCATTATTTGGTAAGTTACGGTCAACTGGTATTACTAAGCTATTACGGTTTTCCGGAATATTATGAAAAATTTAATTCCCAAAGTTGGATTGACAGCCGTTATTTTTAAATTACGTGCAGTGCTAGGAACGACCGAGGGAGGAGCGGAGATAATACTCGCTGTATATCGAGCACCGCAGCGACCTAAGAGTCGTTTTTTGAAAACACGCTTCAAGTTTGCAAAAACGATCTCCAGCATTCTTCATTCAGTTTAAGTGACAATGCAATGTGCGGCTTTTCGCGGCGCATCAGCCAATCCGGCAAATCTCGCCTCCTTTTTCAGCGCTTCCGGATAGCTCAAGAATAGAGGGTAAATTAGCTAACGGTACTTTTCATCATAAGGAAAAGGAGATATAATCATAGAGAGATGATAAAGTATTATAGAAATTATTTTCCAATTTTTGAAAGAGGTAGCAATGGCACAATTTACACAAGTAGATAACCGGTCCAAACCGGAAGAACGCGCCGGTTCGGCAAATTTGTGGCAGCGGCTGCTCGCCACGCCGGGGATCCGCCAATTTATCAAATATGTAATTACCGGGTTGGTCTCTTTTGCCACGGAGATTTCGTTATTGTATTTATTTACCGATATCATGCATATTTGGTATATTTTTTCAAACTCAATGGCATTATTGGTGGTCTTTGTCATCAATTTTTCGTTGAACCGGTTTTGGGCGTTTCGTTCCCGGCAACCGTTTTGGCGACAGTTTATCGTCTCCGGCAGCTTGTTTGCGCTTAATTTGGTAGTCGGCAATTTGCTCATGTTTTTCTTTACCGATGTAGTCCACTTGTATTACTTGATCTCCAAAGTATGCGCCACCGGTATGGCGGTGACGTGGAACTTTTTTTTGTATAAGTATTATGTTTATAAGTAGGGGCTAAGGACGGACCCGTTAAGAACGAGGCGGAAAGGTATGAATTGGGATTGGTTTCACCAAAAGATTCATAATAAATATTTTTGGTTGGAAGCGGCGTTGCTGGCCTTCATAGTTTTTTATCTGCTCCGGGCGCCCTTGACTATTAAAGATCTTTGTCTGACGGACGCCTCCGGGGTGAGACAGGTGATCACTCTGCCTTTTCAGCAGGAAATTCCCCCGGGAACCCAGTATGTCATTTCCGGGACGATTTATTATCGCAAATGGTGGAATTGCAGTGTGGCGCATTTGATCCCCGACGACCATTTGTTGGCAATCCGTCTCAACTGGGAAGAGGTCTCGTTAAAGGGGATCTCTCCTTCAGCCTTGCGTGATTATGTCAACGGATTTCATTATAATTTTCAACCTTATTTGCAGGAAGGCGCCAATCATATCGAGATTTTGATTGCCAATAACGCCGGGCCGTCCGGACTGGATTGGCGCGCCTCCTGCCGGGATTGGCGCTGGTTGACTGGCTGGTTGCTTTTGATGGCGCTGCTATTGAGCCTGGTCTGGCATTTGACGTCCGGTACCGCAGTCAATCCGGTTTTCGCCCTGATTTTGACCGGTGGTTTTTTACTGCGAGCGCTTTATTTTATCATTACGCCGTTCACCGTGCGGACGCACGATGTCGGCGGCCATATGCATTATATTGAATATTTGGTAAATAATCGGATGCTCCCGGCGATTCATCTTGGCTGGCAGACTTATCAACCGCCTTTATATTACATGGTGGCGGCGGCTTTTTATAAACTGCTGCAACTGGCAGGGGTTACCCGAATTATGCAAATTTGGCGCGGGGTCCAGTTTTTATCACTCCTGTTCAATATGGGATTTCTGGCTGGGGCGCTGCAAATTGTGAAAAATGCGGTTAAGAAACTACCGGACCGATTAGTCCCGGTCGACTGGGGGGTAAAATCCCGAACCGCGGTTTTCGCGGCGGACGATTCGCGCCGGCGCTTGGGCTATCTGATTTTCGGCTTGATTACTTTTTGGCCTTCGGGCATTATTCATGCGGCGCGCCTTGGCAATGACGCCTTGTTTTACCCTTTATACGCCTGGGGGTTGGCCTTTTTGATCAAATGGCGGGACGACAATGCCGATCGTAGTTTATATTGGAGTTTTTGCCTGATCACATTGGCCTTGATCACCAAAGCCAATTCCCTGGTCCTATATTTGGTTTTCGGGACCGTCTATTTCCTGAAGTTTTGCCAAGCTGCCGTCAAGCAAAAATATTTGGTGAAGACAGCGCTCCTACTGGTAATATTACTGGCTGGTCTGGGAATTACTTTTGGGCGCATGGTCGAAGCCAAGCTGCAGGGTTCGCCCGACCATTTTCTGGTGGCCAATGCCGGCGGACTGAAATGGGTAGCGGTGGGTAATACGCCCCGGAATTATCTCTTTTTTGACCTGCCTTCTTTTGTTACGGAACCATATGTCAATCCCTTTGAAAACCAAGGCGGCCGGCAATATTTTTGGAATTATTTATTGAAAACCGGTCTGGTAGGGGAGTTTTCTTATGATACCGCTTTACATCGGGGTTTAACGATTTTACTCAGTATTTTGCTTTTACTCATGTTGTTGTATCTACTGATAAGTTTAATAGTACTGCCCGGTTTGGGGTCGGGACATTTAGTGTTGGCTCTAAATGCGTTTTTCTTACTCGGCGCCGCCATTGCTTTTCGGATCTCGCTCCCGGCGTCGTGCAGCAATGACTTTCGTTATATCTTCCCCTTGACAATCTCGTTGGCGGTATTCTTTGGTTTGGCTATTTGTGGCTATCGCCTGCAAAAATGGCGGCTGGGGGAGTACGTCGGTTATGGAGTGGCGTTCGTTTTTATGGCAACCAGTATTGTTTTTTTCGTGACTTTGGCTTTTAGCGGGGTCTAAAGAACCGGGCGGCTTGAGGATTATGTTGGCAAAAAACCGCTAAATATCAGCGGTTTTGGT
>JASFQO010000205.1:0-5387 GCA_050115405.1 Bacillota bacterium | reverse complement strand
TGCCGTGTCCCAATACCTGCCGGTTATAACAGACTTCGACCGTAAAAGTCCGGTCATGGGGCGGACCTTCGACTTTCAGCAACCGGTACTCCGGTCGGGAAGCTTTATTCTTAGCTTGAGCCCACTCTTGCAAATAGGTTTTGGAGTTAATCTCTTCAGTTTGCCGGATCAACTCCGGCATCCGCTCCTTGATTAAGGGGAGGACAAACGTAGCCGTCGCCTCCAACCCGAAGTTCAAATAATAAGCCCCGAGAAAGGCCTCAAAGAGGTCCTCGACCAAGTTCTTTTTATTACGGCCGTTGGCATTGAATTCACCATGACCCAAACGAAGATATTCGTTCAGCCCCAACTGTTGGGCCAAAGCCACCAGTACCGCGGTACTGACGATCGTTGATTTCAGCTTGGCCAGTTTACCTTCGGGATATTTGGGATATTCAAGATACAAAAATTGACAAACAATCAAGGAAAACACACTGTCGCCCAAAAATTCCAGCCGTTCGTTGTAGGGTATATTCCGTTCATTACCATAGGAGGAATGGGTAAAAGCGATCTGAAACAGTTCCGGTTGCAACGGTTTGATCTGTAACCGCTCCAATAATTCCGCGACCGGCGCCGCATTACTCTCTTTAAATCTTCTTTTTTTGCCCATAATATTATACTCGCTTAAGTTTAGGATGATTTATGAAAAATGTACTCCGCAAAATAGAGCCGCTTGTCAAATCCAAACATTAATTATTAAAGAGAGCCCCGCAAATTGGGACTCTCCAAGCTTACTCATTGGCCGTTTTCTTTAATGTAATTGACAGCGTCAGCCACTGTCACCATTTTTTCGGCATCTTCGTCCGGTATTTCCAGATCGAATTCTTCCTCAAGGGCCATTACCAGCTCTACAATGTCTAAAGAGTCCGCGCCCAAATCATCTACAAAGGAAGCTTGCTCCGTCACTTCTTCCTCATCAACGCCTAATTGTTCGACTACAATGTCCTTTACTTTGCTAAAGATATCCAACCAATTCACCTCCTTCCAAAAATGGCTGGTTAAAAAATAGTTTTACGTAAGACAATATTATAACCAACATGCCTGCGCTTCGTTAGCAGGCACAAAGGTTAATGGTAAAATGGGAAAACCCATTTTTCCACGCTAACGTCCATGCCTTGCTTCGCAGGCACAAAACTGTGAGTATAAATCACCTCACGACAATTTTCACCCTATCCGACACTTACATCACCATACCGCCATCCACATTCAAAACCTGGCCGGTGATATAAGACGCTGCCGGCGAGGCCAGAAAAACTACCGCCTCCGCAATATTTTCCGCTTTTCCCCAACTACCCAAGGGAATTACACTCAAATATTTTTCTTTGACATCTTCCGGTAAGGACTCGGTCATCTTGGACTCAATAAAGCCCGGGGCAATAGCATTAACCCGAATATGCCGTGAACCAAGCTCTTTGGCCATGGTTTTAGTGAACGCAATCACGCCACCCTTAGAGGCGGAATAATTAGCTTGACCGGCATTACCCATTTGCCCGATTACGGAAGCAATATTGATAATTTTTCCGGAACGTTGTTTCATCATTGGTTTGATCGCTGCTTTAGTGCAAAGGAAAGTACCTTTCAGATTGATGTTTAAAACAGCATCCCAATCTTCTTCACTCATGCGCAACACCAAATTGTCTTTGGCAATACCAGCATTGTTGACCAAAATATCCAGCTTGCCGAAGGTTTTTACCGCCAAGTCAACCATAGCTTCACAATCCGCAAACTTAGTGACATTACCAATGAACGATATTGCTTGACCACCCGCCTTTTCAATTTCGGCGGCTGTTTTTAGCACTTCATCCATTACATCGGACAAAACCACTGTGACGCCCGCCTGACTTAGAGCAGTAGCAATCGCTTTGCCAATGCCCCGCGCCGCTCCGGTGACTATTGCCACTTCTTGCGCTAATCTCATATTACTAGACCTCCTTTAAAATTGCAAGAGCTTTTTTGATTGAATCCGTATTATTACAGTTTAAAATTCGTACTCCTTGAAGCGTCTTTTTGATGAGCCCCGCCAAGACTTTTCCCGGACCGACTTCCACAAAGGTATCCACCCCCGCTTTTGCTAAATAAACCAAGGTATCTTCCCACAATACCGCGGAAAAAATCTGGCGATAAAGGTTATCCGTCAAGTTCTCCCGAGCGGCAGGCTGGGCGTCAACGTTTGCAATCAAAGTTACTGCCGGTTGGGCCCAAGTAACCTCTGCCAATCGCGGCCAAAACCGCTCCGCTGCCGGTCGCATCAGGGAAGAATGAAATGGGCCGCTGACTGCCAAGGGTATAAATTTGCCCCCACGCGCCGCTACTAACTCCCGCATTTTGACAACTCCGGCTTTAACGCCGGAAATTACAATCTGACCAGGGCAATTAAAATTGGCGGCTTCCACCGGTCCGAACGGCGTCGCTGCAGCCAAACAAGCCGTTACAGTCGGACGTTCCAGGCCCAAGACCGCCGCCATCGCGCCATTTTGTCCGGAATCGGCCTCAGCCATTAAACGGGCCCGTTCACCAACCAACTCAATAGCGGCCTGCGGCGCCAAAGCGCCGGCGGCTACCAATGCGCTATATTCACCCAAACTGTGCCCGGCGACGAAATCCGGACGCGCTCCGTTAGCCGTTAAAACGGCGTTAAGCGCCACACTGGTGGTTAAGATAGCCGGTTGGGCGTTACGGGTATCCTTTAGTACTGCTTCGGGACCATTAAAACAACATTGCGTCATCTTCCCACCCAGGATACTGTCAGCCAGATCAAAAATCGCTTTGGCTTCCGGGTATTCATTATAAATTGCCTGGCCCATCCCCACGGTTTGGGAGCCTTGCCCCGGAAAAACAAACGCTATTTTTCCCATACGGTTCTCCTTACGCAAATTTGTTTGTTCATTTCAACGATGTCGCGATCATCCCGACCACATCCTGTTCGGCGGCGCGCCGCGCGACCCGAATGGCGTTCTTAATTGCTTTAGCCTTGGAATTTCCATGACTGATTATACTGATGCCATTTAATCCCAACAAAGGCGCTCCTCCGTACTCCGTGTCATCCAATTGGCTTTTTAATCTATGAAAATTCTTTTTAAGGAGCAAACCACCAATTTTAGTCAGGAGATTGCCTTGAATCGCAGTCTTAATTTTGCCGAATAACACTGCGGCCAAACCCTCGGTAAGTTTTAAGACGACATTGCCGGTAAAACCATCGCAGACGACGACCTCACATTCGCCGCGGTGAATGTCGCGTCCTTCCACATTGCCGATAAAATTAAGGCCGCTGCTCTTCAACAATTGATGCGCCGCAATAGTAAGCTTATTTCCTTTGGTTTCCTCTTCGCCGATACTGAGCAAGCCAATTCTAGGCGTAGACAGGTTAAGCACTTTTTCAGCATAAACCGCGCCCATTAAAGCAAATTGCGCCAGATTTTCCGGTTCACAGTCCGCATTGGCGCCGGCGTCCAAAATAACGCAGACCCCATCTTTAGTTGGCATCGCAGTAGCAATCGCCGGACGGTCCACTCCCTCAATGCGTCCGATGCCGAAAAGTGAAGCCGTCATGGCCGCGCCGGTATTACCGGCCGAAATTACCGCCGCCGCTTCTTTCCGCTTCACCAGCTTATTGGCAACCACCAGCGACGAATCTTTTTTCCGTCGGACCGCCGTTGCCGGATGGTCGTCCATGGTAATCGTCTCCGCAGCGTGTTGGATATCAATTTTCAAACCTGCGGTGTTAATTACTTTTAATTCTTCCTTGAGCGCCGCCTCGTCCCCGACTAAAATAACTTCAGCCGCAAATTCACGACAAGCGGCCACCGCCCCCAGCACGATTTCATGCGGCGCAAAGTCTCCGCCCATTGCGTCTATTGCAATTTTCACTTATCGAACACTCCCTTTAGGGCCGTAATATCTAGTCTAATTTCCTAAAAAATAAGGTCAAATGACCTTTGTCATTTAACCTTATTCTTCTTCTCAACAATGTGGACAACTTCCCGCCCTTTATAATACCCGCAATTGCCGCAAACAACATGCGGTAATTTGGGTTCATGACATTGGGGACACACTCCGGTAATAGGGGCGGTCATTTTCCAATTGGCACGCCGTAATCTTTTACGAGTTCGGGAGGTTCTATTTTTGGGATTTGCCATCTTCTCCACCTCCTTTTGGCTCAAGCAAGTTTTTCAAAATTTCAAACTGGTGATTGGTAGGCTGTGGGGGACAGTGACAAACCTCGAAATTAAGATTTGCGCCACATGTCGCGCAAAAACCCCGGCAAGTCGAGCTACAGAGCAATTTCATCGGCACGGACAACATAATTTGATCTTTCAAACACTTGGAAAGATCGATTAAATCGCCACAAAAACTGTAAACTGTTTCATCAAAAGGATCCCCTCCCGCGACAAATTCTTCTTTTAATTCGATCTTTTGGGTTTGGGTAAACTCTTGAAGGCAACGATCACAATTGGCTTTATATTCCCAAAGCAAATCGGCTTCCACCAAAAAGCCTTCTCCGGTGTTGGTGACTTTCCCTTTAACTTCTACCGGAGCGTTTGATTGTATGGCGAGCCCCTCAAAATTGGCTGCGGGAATCTCAATTTCACCGGCAAAAGGAAGCGTAGCGCCCCGTTCCTCACGAATCGAACTAATATTTATTATCACCTAAATCACCTTCAATTATTATATCGGGATATTTGCAAAAAGTCAATCTTTTCCTTGAGTTAAAGTCGCTATTTAACACAAAATAATTTTAATATATCGGAAGAACCCTCATAAAAAATGGCATTAATTAACTTTATGATCAATCTTACTATAGAAGGAAGAATAATGATTAAACGACATTATTTCCAAAAACGTCTCAAAAACCATAATCATCTTTTCCCTTTGGTTTGGGACCTGCCTCCCTATGAAGTAGCCCGTTTTGGCGGGGAATTGAGTAAAGTAATGCTGGAAGCGGCCAAACGCTATATTTGCGAAAAAAGTGTCTCCAAACAAAAGACTCTCTTTAAGACGACCGCTTTTAATGACAACTCTCCCCATTAACACCTTTTTTCCGAAACTTCCAAAAAAAATGCAACATACACTGGGGTTTAAAGGAGAAGCTATTAGTACAAAAGGAGGTGAAAAACACATGGGCACAGGACAAAAAACCAACGCTTACTTGGTAAAACAGGCCGGACCGGCTCTCAACAAATTTAAATATGAGATTGCGAATGAGTTGAATATTGACCTTTCCAAGGTACAAGGCGGTTATTTCGGATATATGCCGACCCGAGAAACCGGCGCCATCGGCGGTAACATGGTCCGTCGCATGATCGAAGCTGCCGAACGGAGTTTGGCGGAACAAACTGTTTCCCAAGTTA
>JASFQO010000204.1:0-5404 GCA_050115405.1 Bacillota bacterium | reverse complement strand
TAGGGTGGAAATAAATCCGCGAATGCGAGCAAATTGTTCTGCCCCTTTCATGGTACGAAAAGCGCCGGAGACTTTCTGTTTTACTTTCAGCATGCGGATATCCCGTTCGGCTTGATTATTATCGAAAGGCACTCTGGGATCATGCAGAAATTGCAAGACGGCTTGTTTGTATTTTGCAAAGCGTGATAACAAATTTTCAGCTTTTGTCTTGGCTTGGCGTCCCCGCTTTTTTGCGCAAGGCAAACTGGACGAAACTAAGTTTTCAGTTTCGTCTTGAGTAATATTTTCAGTTTCTCCTTGTGTAATAATCGTATCATATGTTTGCTTATCTGATGTTGCTCTTGTTCTAACATTGATTGCTCACTAAGTCGCGCTTGTTTCACTTTGTGCCATGTCTCTTTGAGCAATGTCTGCATGGCTTGGGCCCTGGCTGATGATCGTAGTCAATGATTCCCTGGCATTCTCGCAATAAATGCGAGCCGCACAAAGCATGCTTGAATCGATAATGTTCCTTGAAATACGGCGCCCAACAATCATGGGCAACAATACCATTATAATTAGGGGTGTAATGACGCTTTCTCTCCACTCAAAAATTGGAGTGGGCGGGCGATAAAGCAAATTGGCCCGTTGCATATTATTGATTCTTCCACGATCACACTGTCTTTGACCAGGTATCCCTGGGCTAATTATCTTTTTTACCTACCCAGCTTTGCGAACGGCTTTTTTATAAAAGAGCTACCGCCTACATCCTTGATTGCCGCCTACTCATAACGAGGTAATGATCAGAAGCGGGTTAAACCCGGAGACTTTTAATTAAGCCGTGCATGTCTTGAAAATCCTGCAATTCAGTCGGCATTATCAGCCGCTCTGCCTTTTCCTGATCGGAAAAGCGCTTGCGGTCACCAACATCGGACAGGCTCATCTGTCCGAATTCCACCCGCTTTATTACCTGTCGCTTTGGTAACTCTTTACGACACAAAGGCGCCATCACTCTCCTTTGTACCATTCCCGGAGTTGATAGAGCTTCTGCCATCACTATCATCTCCGAGATTGGCACCGAGATGACTCGGTTTGCCATTTCCAAGTACCTCTGCTGTTGGGCTGGTCTAACACCAGGTAACAACGAATCCGCCGATAAGAAAAAATCCGTACGAGGTGCCCATGTAGCAGTGAAATCGAACCGTTCGCCTTACTACAAAATTTTAAAAAGCCTTACTTATTAACCCGTTTCAAATACTGATGGGTCCGGGTATCAACCTGCAGGATATCCCCAATCTCAACAAAGAACGGCACGTTAACCACAGCCCCGGTCTCCAGCGTCGCCGGTTTGGTGCCGCCGGTAGCGGTATCGCCTTTAAAAGAAGGATCGGTCTCGACTACTTCCAACTCGACGGAGTTCGGCAATTGCACTCCCAAAATCTCATGCCCATAGCTTTGCACTTCGACCAGCATACTTTCCTTTAAATACTTCGGAGCGTCGCCCATGTTGGATATTGGAATGGTCAACTGCTCGAAAGTCTCCGTATCCATAAAGGTATAATCATCATCCGCCTTATATAAATACTGCATCTCGCGGAAATCGATCCGGGCGGTCTCCACTTTTTCATTGGAGTTGAACGTCCTTTCCACCGTATACCCGGTCCGGATATTTTTCAGTTTGGAGCGGACAAACGCCGCGCCCTTACCCGGCTTCACATGCATAAACTCAACCACCGTATATAAGTCGCCGTCAATCTAAATTGTCAAACCCGTTTTAAAGTCCGTTACCGAAATCATTATGCTTCCTCCCCTAAAATCGCGCTTTAAAAATAATCATAGTTCAATAATTCAAAAGAGTAATCAAACTCGAAAATATTTTACCACAACCGCCTATCATTTGTCGAGGAAATTTGCTGCCTAACAGACCTGAAGCATGAAAAATCTTTTTGAAGCCAATATTGTCGGGAAATTTTATCGCAATAATGCGAAATATAATTTGTTCCCCGACACTAAATCTCCTGGCAGTACTGGCTTTAAAATTTATGCTGCAGGTCTGACTGCCTAATCCAAAACTTTGGATATTACATTGCGAATAATTTTTCCTCACGTTTATTTAATTTTAAGTAAGTTTCAAAGAAACCGAAAAGTTGCTTGCGTGCCGGGTCAAGCCGCAAGTGGACCAACATCACATAAGAATTCTTTTTTGACCTGTACTTTTTATTCCGCCGATAACCCACGCTGATACTGCAGGAGGACTACCCGTACAGCGTATGTGAGGATTTTATTACCCCACAAACCGAGTTGATTACCGCATGGTATATCATGCAGACACAAAAGAAGCCGAACCATATTTCTGTATATCAGCATTATCTCGACTGCTGTGAGACGCTTGGAATCCCCGATGTGGGAGCTTCACTTGACCGGATGATGGTGCTGGATTATATCATCGCCAACGAGGACAGGCATCAAAACAATTTTGGGGCGGTCAAAAACGCCGAAACGCTGGAATGGCTTGGCGCCGTCCCCATTTACGACAGCGGATCTTCCCTGTGGTTTTCCATGCCGCGGGCGTTGATCTCCCCCAGCGTGAAGGCGCCGTGCAAACCATTTAAGACTGACCATGACGAGCAAATCAAGCCGGTAACGTCCTTTGACTGGCTTGACCTGGCGGCGCTGCAGGATATTGACGAGGAATTTCATGAAATCCTGAACGGTTCCCTGTTCATTGACAAAGCACGGCGTGATACCTTGTGCTTTGCGCTCCGCGGGCGAGTGGAAATGCTGGCCGGGATCGTCAATTCCCGCGCCACGCTGTTCCCCGTGGACGATCTAAGCGCGGACGTGAAAGAAAACATGGCGTACAACGGAATGGAGTTTGAGGACGAGGATTGAGACTTGTGGAGTGAAAATTACCTAACGGTAATTTTCACCCTACTTCAATCAATTGCTCTTTCGGGCTGGTGGTTAAATTGCGGATGCCGTCAGTTTTCACTACTACCATATCCTCGATCCGTATTCCGCCCCACTTGGGCAAGTAAATTCCCGGTTCGACGGTGACAACCGCCCCTGCCGGAATTATTCCGTTTTCCGCCGGCGATAGACGGGGATTTTCGTGGATATTCAATCCGACGCTATGTCCCAAGCCGTGGCCGAAATATTCGCCGTAACCTTGCGTTTGGATTACGGTGCGGCCCACGGCGTCCAAATCTTTACCGGAAAGACCCGCTTTGATCTTTGCCAAAGCCGCTTTTTGGGCGGAAAGGACAATTTGATAAATCTCTCGCTGGCTGGCGGTCGCCTGCCCCAAAACCACGGTCCGGGTCAGGTCGCCGTGGTAGCCCCGATATTTGGCGCCACCATCGATCAGGACCAATTCCCCGGAAGTAACTTTTTTTGAGGTTGGCATAGCGTGGGGCAAGGCTGCCCGGGGCCCGGACGCCACAATCGTGGGAAAAGCGTTCCCTTCCGCCCCGTTAAGCCGCAATTGATAATCAAACTCCAAAGCGATCTCCGTCTCCCGCACACCCGGCCTGATTATGGCTAACGTTTTTTGCCAGGCCAAGTCGGTCAGACGTTCCGCTTCGGCCAACAATTCGATTTCCGCCGCATCTTTAACCGTCCGCAAGCGCTGCACCAACTCCGGTACCGGAGTATATTCGACCTCAAGCGGCAATAACCCGCGATATTTTTGATACTCCAGATAAGTCAGCTCCTCCGGTTCAAAGCCAACCGACCGCCATTCTAATTTACCAACCAGTTCAACCACACTTTGGTACAGGTTCGGTCCCTGTTTATAAAGGGTAAACCCGTTCGCTTCGGCGGCGGCCTGTTCCCAATAACGAAAATCGGTTACCAAATAGGCGGCGCGGTCATCGATGACCAACACCCCGGACGAACCGGTAAAACCGCTCAAATAGCGCCGGTTTGCGGCGCCGCTGATGATCATGCCGTCAACCGCCGTCGTGACAAGCTGTTTCCGCAATTTCCGCAATCGTTCCATCATCTCTGCCTCGTTTCCTCCAGTAATCCCGCCATCGCCCGTAAACCCAACAAATAACTGTTCAGTCCCAACCCGACAATCTGACCGGCGGCTACGGGCGCAATTACCGAAGTATGGCGAAAATCTTCCCGCCGGTGAATATTGCTTAAATGCACTTCCACCACAGGTTTGGCGACCGACGCCAAGCAGTCCCGCAAGGCATAACTATAATGCGTATAAGCACCGGGATTGATCACAATGCCCCGGGCCCAACCGGCTTCCGCATAAATCCGGTCCAACAGCGCCCCTTCCGAATTGCTTTGAAAAATATGTAATACGGCGCCTAATAACTCCGCTTCGTTTACCAACGCGGCATTAATCCGCTCCAAAGTGAGCGTCCCGTAAACATCCGGTTCCCGTTGGCCGAGCCAGTTTAAATTGGGTCCGTGCAGCACTAAAATATTCATCGTTTAACGCCTCCCATCTCCAGCAAGACCGCTTCCACCACCGGCTGCGGAATTTCACTGCTCACAAAGACCTCGCCAAGGCGTTTCGGCATTACCCAGCGAATTTTGCCGTACTCCACCTTTTTATCCAAATAGAGTTGGGAAAAGAGGTCGGCGACCTCCAAACCCGGTAAAGTCACAGGCAAATCCAATTCCCGCAGCAGATGGAGCAACGAAGCCTCCAAGCCGGGATCAGTCAACCAATTTAACCGGGTGGCGATTTTCACGGCGGCCAGCATTCCCAAAGCCACCCCTTCGCCATGTCTGAAATATTGATAACCGGTAAGGCTTTCACAGGCATGGCCGATCGTATGACCGAAATTTAAAATAGCCCGCAAACCGGTTTCCCGTTCATCTTGTTCCACAACTTCCGCTTTAATCTTGCAAGAACCGGCCACCACCCAAGCAAGAAGGTCGGCGTTGGCCTCCCGCAGCAGCTTGATTTCCCCCCGGACCAGTTGATAATAATGGGGATCGGCGATAATGCCGTGTTTGATCACTTCCGCCATTCCGGAGCTTAATTCCCGCCGCGGCAAAGTAGCCAAAGTCCCGACATCCGTAAGTACCAGCGCCGGTTGATAAAAAGTGCCGATCAAATTTTTACCCTGCGGGTGGTTGACCGCCACTTTGCCCCCGACACTGGAATCAACCTGCGCCAACAGAGTGGTCGGTACCTGAATGAATTGAATCCCCCGCATATAAGTAGCGGCCACAAATCCGGTCAAGTCGCCAATCACACCGCCGCCCAAAGCGATTAAAGCCGATTTGCGGTCATATTCCAGTTCAGCCAGGCGGTCATAGATCCGGTTCGCCTGTTCGAGGGATTTATAGCTTTCACCGTCCGGGATTTGCAGGCTGTCCGCCTGATAACCGGCGGCAGCCAGCGAATTCAGCAAAGGTTCCAGATATCGGGCGGCCACCGTTGGATTGGACACAATCA
>JASFQO010000203.1:0-5430 GCA_050115405.1 Bacillota bacterium | reverse complement strand
CATTTCCGTACTATTATCGTTTGGGAACAAGGCTGAAATCAATCTTATCTCAGCCGGATGTGATTTTTTTTAACTGATTAGCGATTTAAAAGAATGAATCGAAAGCAAAAAGCACTGCTCACGGTTCGGTAAGACGGTGCTTTTTTGTTTTTGAAGCAGTTTATCTTTTCAAATTGACTCATTTTTTGGTATGATTTAAGTTTGCCTGCACCAGTTGCCAGCGTTGGTTGGCTCCGCCATTATCGGTATACTGCACGGCTTGGGCTTTGTCGGCGGTGGAGGCTTGATAAATTTCCAGGACTTTGCCGCTGTTGCGATTGGTAATCTTATATAAATTGTTACCCATATTAGTGAACAACCATTGCTGATTGGCGCCGCCATTGTCGGTATACTGGGAAATGACAGCGGCATTGTCGGTCGAAGCCTGATAAACTTCCAGCACCTTGCCGCTATTGCGGTTGATCAGCTTTTTATAGGAACCGACATCGACAATCCGCCAGTGTTGGTTGGTTCCGCCATGATCGGTATATTGAATGATCTTGGCCCCGTTGTCCATTGAGCCGGAGGTCACGTCCAGGACTTTGCCGCTGTTTTGATTGACGATCTTATAGTAAGTGGAGATAGAGTCAGTGGGGATAGAGATGCTTCCGGTGGCGGCATTGATGATTATGCTGTCTCCGAAGGGCAATGACAGACTGGTATTGGAGTTAAAGATGAGCGGCAGCCAGACGTATTGTGAATCCATTACCGCCCCGTCCCAGGCACCGGCCCACCGGTCGCCGGTATAGAGATAAGTGGTGGTCGAAGAACCTTGCACCGGCATGATAAAGGCCGGTTGGGAGCTGTAGGTGGTGGAGTCGCCCAAGTTATACAATGAAGACCAGCCGCCGCTTAAGTTGGTCGAATAGGCGTATTTGGCCTGATTGGGCGACCAGCCGGTACATCCGGAGGTAATCAGGTAATAATAGCCGTTTCGTTTAATCAGGCAGGGGGCTTCGCGTTGACTGCCCACAAACAATTTTGTTACCAGACTGGCAATGTCCAAATAGTCGGCGGTCAGCTTGTATAAATGCAAGTCCATGTTTTCATTGGATGAGGAGATGAAATACCCGGTACCGTCGGTGTCGACGAAAACATTGCAGTCGCGGGACATATAGCCGTCTGCCCCGTGGTCGGTTACTCCCTGGTTGGCATAAGGTCGAAAACTGCCTTTATAAGTGAAGCTGCCGTCGGGCGAGCTGCTATAAGCCACCGCGCAGCGGGCCTGGCCGTAGTTGACCCCGTTTTCCCAGTGCATCCACATGACATATTGGCCGGTGGCGGCATTGTACATGACTTTCGGACGTTCGACCCAACAGGAGTTGAGTTCGGAGGCGGCGGTTTTCGCGAGGACATCGCCCCGGTTCTCCCAATTTTTCAAATCGGTCGAGCGGTAACAGGAAACCCCCAAAAAATGGCCGCCGCTATCGCGGTGTTCGCCGTACCAGTAATAATAACCGCCCGACTTAATCATCCCGCCGCCATGGGCGTGGATGACATTGCCGGAAGTATCGGTAAATTGCGTGCCGTTGGTAACGGTATAATCCGTAGCCTGAATGGGCGCTGTCAGCCCTGCCATGACCAGTAATCCAACTAATAGTACTATTCGTCCGATCTGTTTCTTGAGCTTCCCTCCGGTTTTAGCCGGCGGGATTGGGGCTTTGCCATTCGTTGCAGTCAGGCGCCCCTTGGAATGGAAAACAGCTTCATAAATTTTCATCCGCTACACCTTCCTTTTTCAATAACCTTTATAAACAGTTTCACAGATAATTATATACCAATATTTAACAAAAGTCATCTGATAATTGCAGGTGAAGATTTTGTAAAAATTTTAGGTTTCATGGTAAAACCGGTTGATTATGGAGTGCGAAAGTTATAGAATGAGAATACAAGAAAATGACTGTTGGTCAGAAGATGACTGTCAGTCGGACAAGGGGTGGTCAAATGACTGTCGCAAAACGGAGGGAACGCGAACATAACGTCCGACGGGAGCAGATTATTGAGTCCGCCCGGCGGCTTTTTGAGTACAAAGGATTTGAATCGACTACCGTGGAGGAGATCGCCGCTCAAGCGGAATTGGGCAAGGGTACGATTTATTCCTATTTTAAAAGCAAGGAACAGATTTATGTCGCGATTTTAGAAAACGGTCTGGATCTTTTGAAAGAACGGATGGAAAAAGCCTTAGCCGACCCAACCTCGGCAATCGACGCTTTACATCGGATGTGTGATGTGTTCATTAAATATCATCAGGAAAAGAAGTGGTTTATCGAGTCCCTCTTTTTACAGGTCGACCAGCAACAGTATTTTCGGCTGGGGGAATTGGTTGAGGGTTTAAAGACTAAAGCCTCAGTCTGGTTGGAATTGGTGTCGCAAGTATTAAGTTGGGGCATTGAACGGGGTGAATTAAAGTCGGTGGATGTGATGAAGACGGCGCAGATTATTATCGGGATGGTGTTGGGCTTGATTCTGCAACATGAGATGGGACAGTATTCCGGTGAGATCAGCGATTATCGCGCCGCGTTGTTTGAATTGGTATTGGAGGGGATCAAGGCGTAAAAAAATTTTAGTTTGAATGACTGATGGTCATTTTTTGAACTTGAGTCGAAAAGAGGAGAAAGGACATGCAAAACCGACGATTACTACTGTTTGTGAGTATAGTCAATTTAGTTCTGCTCGGATTGGGGGCGGCCGGTCCGGCCCGGGCGGATTCATCCCCGGAAACGGTCTTGACTGTCGATCAAGCGATTGAACTGGCGGTTCAATATAATCTCAAATACCGCCTGGCTGAAGGCGAAGTGCAGATTGCGGAAGAGAAAGTCGCGCAAGCCAAAACCGGCTATCGGCCCAAAGTGACTGTCAGCGGCGGAGTGAGCCGCTTGAATCAGATGCCGGACATCGTGGAGCTGGGGCGGAAACTGGCGGAGTTGAATAACGGTGTTTATCAAATGCTGGGGGAATTGGTGCAATCAACCGGAAATCAATTGAGCCCGTATTATTCGGCTTACCAGCAAATGGGTTTTAAAGAAGGCCCGGATGACGGCTTGACTTATTATAGCCTGAAGTTACAGGTGGAACAGCCTTTGTATACCGGCGGCAAGTTGACCGCTCTCAATGAACAAGCCCGTAATAACCGGAAATATTCGCAGTTAAATCTGGATACGGTTGAACAGGATTTGATCTTGGAAGTCAAAAAAGCTTATTACACCGTTTTGCAAACGCAACAAATGTTAACGACCATGAATGAAGCGGTCGCCGGTATGGAAAACCACGTACGCGAGGCTGAGCTTTATTACCAGGCCGGAATAGTGCCGCAACTGGACGTGTTGCGGACCGAAGTCAAATTGGCGGACATAAAGCAAAAACGGTTGACAGTCCAAAACGGCTTGAATTTGGCGAAGACATATTTCAATTTTGTCCTGGGAGTCGATCAAGAAAAGCATTACCGGTTTCAGGACGAAGTGGCGTATACGCCATTTGGGCAGGATTTGGCCGGTTGTCAGCAAACAGCGTTGGCCAATCGGACGGAATTAAAAGCAATTCAGGCGAAGGTAGCGATGGCGGAAAACGCGGTGACGATCGCCAAAAGCGCTAAAAAACCATTGGTGGCGTTGATAGCGTCAGGTGACCGCACGGCGACCGAACCGTTTGAAGACGACCCTGATTTATCCCTGAGCTTAGTGGCAAAGTATAATCTCTACGATGCCGGGATGGTCAAACATCAGGTTGCGGAGGCCGAAGCCACCGTCCGTCAGGCCCGGACGGGGGAGGAGTTGGCGATCCGCGGCATCAAGCTTGAGGTGGAACAGGCCTACCGCAACTTGCAGAATGCGTTGGAAACGATTGAGGTCTCCAAAAAAGTGCTAAGCCAGGCGCAAGAGACGGTACGCATGGCGGGCATCAGTTTTCAGGCGGGTCTCTCCACTTCTTTGGAGTTAGTCGATGCCGAAACCGGGTTGACTCAGGCGAAGACCAATTATAATCAGGCTTTGAGTAATTACCAGATTGCTTTGGCCCAACTGGAGCGGGCAATCGGGACGAAGAGGAGGAAACAATCATGAAGACGGCAGGCAAAATTGCGGTACTTATCGGGATCATATTGGTGGTAAGCATTGGATTTTTTGTCTATCTCAACCGGTGTAGCCCGGTTGCCAAAGTTCCAGCGCAACCGATGGAGATTACCGGGAGCATTGAGGTTAAGACCACTGATGTTAATGTTAAAGTCCCCGGAAAAGTGTTGGCAATCATGGTTGAAGAAGGGCGGGAAGTTCAGGCGGGCGACATAATCGTCAAACTGGAAGCGGACAGTATTGAAGCTAAGGCTGATTTAACTCAGGCGATGATTGAAGCGGCGACCGCGCAATATCAAAAGGCGAAAAACGGCGCCCGGCCGCAGCAGTTGGAGCAGACCAAAAATCTGGTGGCTCAGGCGAAAGCCGGTTATGAGCTGGCCAAGATTACCTATGAACGGTTAAACGGGTTATTTAAGCAAGGAGTATTGGCACGCCAGAAATTGGATATGGCCCGGACGGAGCTTGAAGTCTCCCAAGCGCGTTACGAAAGCGCTCAGGAACAATTGGACCTGATAAAAGAAGGCGCGCAAAAGGAAGACATCGCCGCGGCGAATGCATTGGTCAAACAGGCTGAGGCGGCTCGGGCCGAAGTGCAGACTTATTTGAATGACACCGACATCAAAGCCCCGCTCTCCGGGATGGTGACCATGAAAGCGGTGGAAGCCGGGGAACTGGTTTCGACCGGGATGCCGTTGGTGACCATCAGCAACCTCAAGGACGCCTGGGTCGAGATGCGGGTGCGCGAAACGGCGGTCCATCAGTTTAACCTGGGGCAAACCGTCCCGGTGAAAGTGGTGGGCGTTCCGCGCCGGGTTTATCAAGGCAAAGTAACCTATATCGCCGCTAAGCCGAGTTTCGCCACGGAGCGGGCTTATCAGGAAAGAGGCGAGAAGGATATGGTCGCCTTTGCCGTCAAAATAAAGCTTCAAAATAACGATTTAAAAATCAAACCCGGGATGACCGCGGTAATATCTTTGTGATCGGCTGATAGCCGCTCACACGTTATTCGTCGTTTGTCGCTAGTCGTTCGGGGTGACCAAAACCGGACCAAGATTCACAGGGTTAAACGATACATTCCAATCGAACGATGAACCACGAACAGCGAGCTAAGAGAACTAACCGAGCGACGAGAACTGAATGACTTTTTGACAGAGCATTCAAACCGAGCGACGAACGACGAACGACGAGAAAGCGAGGGTACGGAAAATGGGAGTGTTGTTAAGAGCGACCGGGCTGTCTTATCTGCGCCGGAAGTACCGGGAAGCTTTATTGCAAAACATTAACCTGACGGTGACTACGGGGGAGACGGTAATGGTCCGGG
>JASFQO010000202.1:0-5438 GCA_050115405.1 Bacillota bacterium | reverse complement strand
CAGATTGCCGGTTTGAAAATCTTTGCCACAAATTGAGCAACGATGCGCCAAAAAAAACACCCCCATATTTTTTGAAATTTACTGTCATTTGAAACACCATATATTTTAGCACAAACAGTAACGGCATACAAGGAAAATTTGGCGAAGTTTCGCTTTTGCTTTACGTGAATCTGATTTAGAGAGTTAAAATTGATCCACTTACCCGGGAACGGGGATTAAACGGAAGGAATTTGTTTCAATTATAGCGAATAGACAATAAAAACATAATTTTATTTTCCGGTTTTGATCGCGTTTCCGCGGACGGCCCGGAAATAAAAACTAGAAAGCGTTAGCGAATATTGCAGGATATTTTCATTTAACCTCGAATTAAAATTTGCGAAATTATTGTGAGGGGGAGCCTAATTGGCAAAAAAAACTGAAACAACCTCAAGACGTCCGCTTGGTTCGGTGAATATCTCTCCCGATGCGATTGGAATGGTAGCGGGTATTGCGGCCTTGCAATGCTTTGGCGTTGTCGGAATGGCTTCCCGGACCATTCAAGATGGAATCTCCGAATTGTTGACAGGAAAAGACAATTTGACCAAGGGGATTGAAGTAGTGATCGATGATGAGCGGGTGTTGGTCGACTTATTTATTATTGTGGAATATGGCGTCCAAATTAAAGAGGTCGCCCGCAATGTGATTGACACGGTGCGCTATGCCATCCAAAATCAGTTTGGTTTGCTGGTTGCCAAGGTTAATGTAATTGTCCAGGGAGTCCGGATTGAAAAGAAATAATGGGGAAGTTTTAATAATTTTTTGCGTTAGGGAGGCCGTGTTTTGAAGCTTGAAACGATTGATGGCATTTTGTTGAAAGAGATTATGGCTTCCGGGACTGCTGCGTTAAATTACCATAAAAGTGAAGTTGATGCTTTAAATGTTTTTCCGGTTCCCGATGGGGATACCGGAACTAATATGTATCTTACTTTTCAGGCTGCTTATCGCGAACTGGCTAATAACCGTTCGAACCGGGTGATGGATTTACTGGAATCGGCCGCATATGGGGCGCTGATGGGGGCACGGGGTAACAGCGGGGTAATTGTATCACAGTTTTTCCGTGGGTTTGTCAAAGCAATTCCCGCCGAGACCAAAATATTGACCAAAACCGAGCTGGCTTTGGGAATTGACGGTGCTGCCAGACTGGCATTGAAAGCGGTCCGGCATCCGGTAGAGGGGACCATTTTAACCGTGATCCGGGCAATGGCTGATTATGCCACCGAAAAAACGACGGGAAAAGAAGATCTTAAGGAATATCTGACTAATATTTATGAGCATGGAGTGGAGGTACTGGCCAAGACTCCGGAAATGCTGCCGGTCCTCAAACAAGCCGGAGTGGTTGACGCCGGTGGGCAGGGTCTCATCTTTTTTGTGAAAGGAATTGTGGCCCTGTTAAACGGGGAGACCACCGCTAAGGACGGCTTTAAGTCAGAAACCGCCGCCAAAGTTATCACCTTAAATACTTTTACCGATAATGAAATGCTTCCCGAAGAGGAGATTAATTTTCAATATTGTACGGAATTTATCCTTAAAGGAGCAGACTTGGATTTAGAATATGTTAAAATCAGTTTGGAACCGCATGGTGATTGTCTGTTGGTGGTCGGCGATCCCCAAACGGTGAAAATACATATACATACCAATAATCCCGGAATTGTATTGGATTTTGCGGTACGGCTGGGGGATTTATATGAAATTCAGATTAACAATATGTTGGAACAAAGCCGGGAGCGTTTAACCAAACAAAGCGCAAGCGAAGCCGATGACGCGACGCTCGGCGTCGTAGCGGTAGCCGCCGGCGATGGGATGGAGCGGATTTTTAAAAGCTTGGGTGTTAACTATGTGGTCAGCGGCGGTCAAACGATGAACCCGAGCGTTGAAGATCTGGCGAATGCCGTGACTCAATTGAAAACCGCCAAAGTAATAATTTTGCCCAATAATAGTAATATTATCATGACCGCCAATCATGTGCCTGATTTACTGGACAAGGAGATTCGCGTGGTCCCGACCAACAGTGTCCCCGAAGGTTTGGCGGCCTTAATGAGTTTTAATCCCGAAACAAGCTTGGATGAGAACGTCATCAATATGAATGAAAAACTAAGCGGAATCGTTACCGGGGAGATTACTTACGCCGTGCGTGGTTGTCAACTGGGTGATTTAAATATCGGACAAGGTGACATTATCGGCTTGATCGACGGAGAAATCGCTACTTTCGGGACTCAACCGGAACAGATTGTGGAAGCGACCTTGGGGAAAATTGCGACTGCCAATGGCGGTTTGGTGTCAATCTATTATGGAGCGGAGATTAACGCCGTCACCGCTCAAGATCTGTTAAACCGCTTGGAAAAGGCCTTTCCCGATACGGAATTTGAATTGTATTACGGGGGTCAACCTTTGTATTATTATATGTTTTCAGTCGAATGAGAGTCATTACCGGAAAATATCGCGGCCGGGTTTTAAAGGGGCCTAAACACCAAGGCTTGCGACCGACAGCCGACCGGGTCAAGGAAGCTTTGTTTAATATTATCGGCACCCGGATTCAGGCGGCGTCCTTTTTGGATTTGTTTGCCGGTACCGGCGGTATTGGCATTGAAGCCTTAAGCAGGGGCGCGCGGCCGGTGGTTTTTGTGGATGCCCATCCGGCCAGTATTAAGTTATTGCAAAGCAATTTGCAGTTTGTCGGACCTAAAGATGACTTTCGGATTATTCATTCCGATGCCGCCAAAGCCTTGCAACTGCTTGCCCGGGAGCATAGCTCGTTTGACCTGATTTTTCTCGATCCGCCGTTTGCAGCCGGTTTGCTGGAAGCAGCGCTGCAATTGATTTTTACGGGAAATTTGCTCCGGATGGGCGGGTTACTAATTGCCGAGCATGCCCGGCAATTCACATTTACCGTTGCTTTTCCCGGTATTTGCGAGACCCGCCATTATGGAGAGGTTAGTTTAACTTTGTTCGAAGGGCAATAGGAAAAATCGGTTTGTTTTTGTAAATTGGTTTAGCGACAGGGTGGGCCGAATGCTTTTTGATGATTTGTCGACCCCTAACTTTAATGAAAAGGCAGGAACATTGGAAGGATGACCGACCAGACGAGGGATTATTCGCAAAAAAAAGTGATCTGTCCGGGCAGTTTTGATCCGATCACCAAAGGACATTTGGATATTATCGAACGGGCGGCCGCTTTGTTTCCGTATGTAATTGTGGGGGTGCTGGAAAATCCGGGCAAAAAGCCGCTTTTTTCACTAGCGGAGCGGGTGATGTTTACGAAAACGGCGGTTAGTTATTTATCCAATGTTGAGGTGCGTTTTTTTGACGGTTTGTTGGTGGACTTTGCCAAGGAAGTCCAAGCCAACTTGATTATCAAAGGATTGCGAGCTATTTCCGACTTTGAATATGAGTTTCAAATGGCGTTGAATAATAAAAGACTGGCTCCGAAAATTGAAACGATGTTTATGATGACCAAGAATGAATATTCTTTTTTAAGTTCCAGCGCAGTGCGGGAAATCGCCAAATTTGGCGGCGATATTCATGATTTGGTTACTCCGGAAATTGAAACGGCTCTTAAAGCAAAATATAGGTTAAAATAGGAGTTATGCCATGCAAAAAGTAAACAATCTCATGTTGTTATTGGATCATCTGGAAGAATTAATCTCTTCTAGTTTCCAATTCGCCGGGAAAGTCATGGTTGACAGGGAAGAGTTGGAAGAATTGATTAAAAAAATTCATATCGCTTTACCGGAAGATGTCAAGCAGGCCGAATGGGTGAGCCGGGAAAAAGAACGCTATTTGGAACAAGCCCAGGAAGAGGCGAAACGGATTATCCGGGAAGCGGAAAAATATGCGCAACATCTGCTTCAGGATGACCAAATTATCATGCGGGCTGAGGACGAGGCCAAAAAAATTATTGCCGAAGCCAAATTATCCGCCGCCGAGATGGCGACCGAAGCCCGGGAGTATGCGAGTCAAGTCCTGGCCCGTCTGGATGAAAGTTTGGACCGAACCTTAAAAATTGTCCGTCAGGGACGGGAAGAGTTAGATAAAAACCAATAAACCTGCGGTTATTGGTTTTGAAGTGGGAAGTGAGAAGAGAGATGTGGGAAGTGGGAGAAATAGAATGAGAAAACAAATTGCCATTGCTTTAGATGGTCCGTCTGGATCAGGAAAAAGCACCATTGCCAGATTGTTGGCGCGGCGATTTAATTATACTTACATTGATACCGGCGCCATGTATCGCGCCGTCACTCTCAAAGCGTTGCAAGCCGGGGTTGATTTGGCCGATCCGTTACAATTGACTGCTTTAACGGAGCAGACTAAGATTATTTTACAGTATGCGGCTGTCTCCGACAGCCTACGGTTACAGGTGTTGCTGGATGGCGTCGCTGTTTCCGAGGCGATTCGCAGTTTGGAGGTTACCAATAACGTTTCGGTAGTGGCGGCAGTCCCCGGTGTCCGCGCGGCATTAGTGAAACAGCAGCAAAAGATGGCCCGCGCGGGTGGGGTGGTGATGGACGGCCGGGATATTGGGACCGTGGTGTTACCGATGGCGGAATTAAAGGTTTATTTGACGGCTTCGGTAGCGGAACGTGGCAAACGCCGTTGGTTGGAGTTGCGGGAAAAAGGGGTCCAAGTTGAGCTGTCCGAATTAATCGCCCAGATTGAACGACGCGACTATCTCGATAGTAACCGGGAAGTTGCCCCGTTACGGCAGGCCCCGGATGCACTCTTATTGGATACCAGCAACCTCTCCATTGCAGACGTGGTGGACCGGTTGACTAATTTAGCAATCGCCAAAGGAGCAAATCCGATGTAACGATAATGGCCACCGTTAAGAGGGGGAATGTTATGGAAATTATCCTCGCCAAAACGGCCGGGTTTTGTTTTGGAGTCAAGCGGGCTTTGGAACTGGTTGACCAAGCCTTGGCCGATACCGGGACCCCGATTTACAGTCTGGGACCGTTGATTCATAATCCTGCAGTTGTGGCGGAGCTGGAGACTCGCGGATTAAAGCCGGTTGAAACTCTTAGGGGGATCGGCGCCGGTCGGGTGGTCATCCGATCGCATGGTGTCGGGCCGAGTGTGATTGCCATGGCGCAGGCGCAACAATTAACCTTGATTGACGCGACCTGTCCGTTTGTGAAAAATGTCCAGGAACTGGCGCTAACTTTAGACCGCGAAGGGTATCAAGTAGTGATTGTCGGCGAGCGGGAGCACGCTGAAGTTAAAGGAGTGCTTGATGCGGTAAAGGGCGCCGCGATAGTAATTGAAGACCCGGATGAAGTTGTTCGGGAGCTGGTGGCGCCAAAAGTGGGGATCGTCAGCCAAACAACTCAGGAGAGCGCCGCTTTTAACCGGGTAGTTGGCGCGATTGTGCCTTATGCAAAAGAATGTCGCATTTTTAACACCATCTG
>JASFQO010000201.1:0-5471 GCA_050115405.1 Bacillota bacterium | reverse complement strand
ACAACTTTTGATTCGACCGATCCGTTGGCGTTACCGCAGATTGCTAATTTGTTCACCGTTTGTCTGGTCGGCCAGGAGCTTGAGGTGGAGATCGGGCCGGACGGTTCGGTCGGTAACGTCACCTTTTCCAAACGCTTTTTGAATTGGCTTTTACAATGCGCCAAGAAAAACAAAACTCCGCTTACTAAGGAACAATTTAAGGAGCAGGTAGCGCAAGCTTTGGATGGTCAGTTTTCCCACGCGGAAAATTCTTTGGAAAAGGGAATTTTCCCGGATCGCCCTGTAGCGGTGGGTGATTTTTGGGAAAAAGAAGTTAAACTTGACAATTCCGGGTTTAAGATGAGTCTTCAGACAACCTATACTTTAAAACAACGGTTGAATGGGATTGCCCTGATCGAGGTCACTGCAAAGGTCTTGGGGATTGAGGTGGAATCCGGTGACCAAACTTATCAATTTTGCAATATGGGTGGCCGGTTGCGGGGGACGATGGCGGTTATGGAAGCTTGCGGGTGGATTCGTGATTTTGACTTGCAGTTTACGGTCGATGGCGAGCTTCGTTTAGGATCTGATACGGGCCATACTGAGGGTACCGCACTAGCCCCGCAAAAAACCGGCGCCGACAGATCCGCAGTTAACGCCTTGACGGCGCCGGTAATGGAAGATGTTTCTCAGACTGATGAGTCCGATACCCAGATCAAAGGTAAATTTCACATCGCCGCTTCTTTGAACCGGAAACCTTGGTAGGCCGGAATTGATTCAATATGCCGATATGTCCCGCAATTTATGGCTAGTCAAGTTGAATCAGGTTGATTGGAAACGATATACTAGGTGTGACGGAGGATGGGGATGAATTACAGAATATTAGGGCAACTTTTCGGGGTTTTTTTGAAAGTCGGGTCATTTACCTTTGGTGGCGGTTATGCAATGTTGCCGTTAATTCAAGCGGAAGTAGTCGGACGGCGTCATTGGGTCAGCGAACCGGAAATGGTGGATATTTTGGCAATTTCACAGTCGCTTCCGGGAGTGATCGCCATTAATACTTCCATTTTTGTAGGGAAACAAGTCGCCGGCGTCCCCGGGGCAATCGCCGCGGCGCTGGGGATGATTCTTCCGGCATTTTTGGCAATTATTCTGATTTTGCTGGTCTTAACCGGCCTCGAGGGCAACCGTTACGTCGCTAAGGTTTTTACGGGAATCCGGGCGGCTTCGGCAGCTTTGATTTTATTGGCTGCCATTAAAATCGGCAAGGCGGTTTTAAAAAAGCAATCTGACTATGCAGTGGCCGCTATTGCGTTGCTGGGGATTATCGTTTTTGATATTAATGCCGTTTGGGCGATTGTCTTCGGTGGGGTTGTCGGATACTTGGTTTACCGTCGAAACAGGAGCGCAACATGATTGGACAGTGGGCGAAACTTTTCTTGATCTTTTTCAAAGTGGGCCTTTTCAGCTTTGGGGGCGGATATGTGATGCTGCCCCTGATCTATCAGGATATTCAGACCTTTTCCCTGATGCCGGCGCAAGAGTTTTCGAATGTAGTGGCTTTGTCGCAGATGACTCCCGGGCCGATTGCGGTTAATGCCGCTACTTATGTCGGTTACCAGTCGGCCGGGTTGGGCGGGGCAATCTGGGCAACCGTGGGTGTCTCATTGCCTTCACTGTTGCTTATTTTGCTCATTATCGCCCTGTTGGATAAGTTTAAGCACAGCCTGACGGTCCAGGCGATCTTGCAAGGAATCCGTCCGGCGACGGTGGGACTTTTGGGTTCGGCAGTGGTTTTTTTTGCAAATACTTCGTTGGTGGACGGAACTTTTTCCGGGATAGAGTGGCGCCAGTTGGAGACTTATTTTAATTTTCCGGCAATAGTTATTTTTGCGCTAACCTTAATCGCCGCCAAAAAGACGAAGCTGGGGCCGATTGCGTTGACTATTTTGGCCGGGGTTGCCGGCGCGTTGATCGGTTAAAAACTATAAATTGGGTAAAAAAGCTTAAAAGACTGAAAAAAACGATCCGCCGGATCGTTTTTTTTTGCAACAAAGAAAAAATCAAATAATTGAAAAAATATGCAGGTGTTCCAATTTTTAGTAGCGAAATATGCAGATAGTTTTTTCTCTTACTTTTTAAAGTGGCAATTTTTGTTTAGCGGCTCAAAAAAAAGATTTGATTCAAATAACGATTGGGGGTGTCTGATGCGAAAACGTTCGTTAGGAGTGGTGTTACTTACTACTTTATTATTTCTTGTTTCCGGATGCGCAATTTTGAAAACTAACAACGCCTTTGGGTCAGAAGGTTTATATGTTGCCGGTTGGCTGTGGCGGAGCGCCGGATTGGTGACATTTTACAATGCGCAGTATGTAAAGGTTTTTCGGGAAATCAATCCCGTATGGTATGAAACTACCGCTACCGCAAGCAATGGGCCGGTCATCGTCGGGTCGACCAATCAATCGTTGGTGGATTGGGCCCGCTATTGTGGCGTGAAATTAATCCCGACCATCCAAAAATTAACCCGGAATAGCAGAAACCAAAGTTCGGCCACAAGTATATTGGACGATACCAACCGGGCCCGGCATATTGCCGCAATTGTCGCGCTGGTAGTAAACAATAAATTTGACGGTATTGATATTGATTATGAAAATGAAGGGTTAACAGCGGTTGATAAGCAGAAATTTACCATTTTTATTCAAGAATTGGGACAAGCTCTTCAAGCGCAAAATAAATTGCTTTCCGTCTGCGTCTATAGCCCTCATTCCGGGATAGACTGGCAGGATTGGCCGGCATTGTTGCCGTATGTCGACTCTTTAAAAGTAATGGTTTATAATGCGGATATCACTGCCAATCCGGCGCCCGGGCCGATTTCACCTTTAAGCGTCTTGAGAAAGACCATGGATTATGTCGCCGGTCTGTCCGCTCGGGAGAAAATCATCATTGGATTGCCTTTTTATGGACGTGACTGGAAAAAAGCAACGAATGGCTCATATAGCAAAAAAACTGTTTATTATACCGATATGGTAGTCCAAAATGGCATTGCCAATTATACGGTTTTGCGGAATGACGGTGAACCCTATTTTCAATATCAAGATAGCGCCGCGCGCGACCATACCGTTTATTTTCAGGACGCGGAGGCCATAAGGGAACGGTTAAAGGTAATCGCGCAATACCGTGGAGCGGTTAAAGGCGTAACCTTTTGGGATTTAGGCTGTGAAGATCCGCGTGCTTGGGATGAGATCTTCAAATATCGATAAGGTGAATAAGTGAAGGGTGGCTTGGAAAATGAAGTCAAAAAATATCTTTTTTTTAATTTTTTGGTTGGCCGGTTGTCTCTTTGTGTTGGGTTATCTATCGATTCACAAGCTGATTAACCTGAACTCCAAATATATCATTTGTTTTTCGACCTCGGCGTTTAGTGTGGCGGCAGCCTCGCTTGTGAGCCAAATCGTCGACGAGTTTCAGATTAGAAAGATGCTGCGGGTGGTCTTGGACTTTATTGTCTACATTTTTTTGGGAATTACCATGTTTGCGTTGATCGTCTTTCCCTTTGTGATCAAAAAGATCGATTATATTCCGCTTAGTAATGGGCTCATTTTATGGAGTCTGGCATTGATTTTTGTGTCGACGGTTTTAAAAGAGCTGAAATATAACATAATAAACCGCTATGGCGACAAAACGGAAGAAGAAAAAGAAAATTCCGCGCCGGTCGATAATATCACCGCCGATTTTTAAAGTAAAAAGTATATAGTGAAAGGAGGATTATATAATTGAAGCAATTTAGGTTTTGGATTGTGTTTGGCTTAATGGTCTTTTTAGGGATGATGACTCTGGATTTTTCAACCGTAAAAGCGGCTACCAAAACTATTACCAGCACCATCGTAGTTGCCGCTGGGGAAACCTATGACGGCCAGGGGGTGACCATCGTCGCTTCCGGCATGGGCGACGGCAGTCAGGCGGAGGATCAAAAACCCATCTTTAAGCTGATGAAAGGCGCGTCATTAAAAAATGTCACGATTGCTTATCCCGGGTGCGACGGGGTCCATTGTTACGGGGATAATACCGTCACTAATGTCGTCTGGAGCGATGTCGGCGAAGACGCTTTGACGGTCAAAGGTGAAGGTTATGTTACGGTTTCGGGCGGTTCGGCCGCAAATGCCGCGGACAAAGTATTCCAGATTAATCAGCCGTGTACTTTCACAGTTGAAAACTTTAAAGCCACCACTTTTGGCAAAGTAATTCGTCAAAATGGCGGTACGAACTTTACTTGCAATATTTATATCAACAACTGCACGTTTGATGGTAACGGCGGAGAGTGCGTCGCCCGGACAGACAGTTCGAGCACTCAATTATACTGTTATAAAATGACTGCTACCGATGTTGATACTTTATGGCGTTTTCCATCTACTTCACAAATTCACACTTATACGCCGAATGCAAGTACGACCACAAGTACAAGTACAACTGCAACTGCAAGTACAAGCTCGGGCGTAAAACGGCTGCAATCTTATAACTATTCCAACTTCTATGTCCGGCATGTTGATTTTGACGCCCTTATTGATTCCAATCTCGATCCGTTAGTTGACTCCCAATGGCAGATAGTCTCCGGCCTCGCCAATTCATCCGGAGATTATATATCGTTTCAATCCGTTAGTTGTCCCGGTTATTATTTGCGACATAGGAATTTTGATTTTGCTTTGGAAAAGAATGACGGTTCCGCTTTATTTAAGGCGGATGCCACCTTTAAAAAGGTTTCCGGTTTGGCGGACAGCAGTTGGTCTTCATTTCAATCATATAATTATCCCCAATATTACATGCGGCATTACTGTTACCGTTTACTTTTGGAGACAATTAGCTCCGCTACGGATAAGCAAGATGCCACCTTTAAGATTGTCGATTAGTCGCCAAACATTATAACCCGTCGGTCGCCGGGAAAGTTTGACGCCACAATACTCGATCTCGTAAGAGCGGGACTTCGTTGGAGTGAAACCTGCGTCTTAGGGTGAAAATTATCGTTAGGTAATTTTCACTCACAGTCTTGTGCCTGCGAAGCAAGGCATAGACGTTGAAATAAATAAAGATAAAGGTTTATTTTTTTATGTTATGAAGCAGGAAAATGCAAAATATTGGAGAAATTTTACAATATTGTAATTCTTTGTTGAGGGGATAGCATGAAAAAATTTGGCGAAGTTTGTGTCAACGCCGGTTTTATTAATCACCATCAGTTAAGCGAGGCTTTAAACCGGCAAGGAGCCCTGAGACAACCTTTAGGAAAAGTGTTGCTAACATTAGGCTATATTACCGACGAGCAATTGGCGAAGGCCTTAAGCCTTCAACTGCAGTTGGACTATTGCCGACCGATGGAAAGAAATCCGGATAACGAGTTGGTGGGGGTGTTAAGCGCCAGACAAGCGGAGCGGTTTCGGGTTGTACCGGTCCGGCTGGACGGGGGAAGACTGACTGTGGCCACTGCCGATCCCCTTGATCTG
>JASFQO010000200.1:0-5472 GCA_050115405.1 Bacillota bacterium | reverse complement strand
CGCTGTTGCATAACAATGATGGTCCCGTTACAAAGATTGCCGCTATCAACCTTCACCGGCGCGCCTTTGACGGTCGACCACTTGAAACCGCTGAATGAGTCCGGGTCCGGTACCAAATTAACCCGGACTTCAATGGGCGCCCCGTTTTTGGCCATCTTGCTCACCAGCTCCTCGCTGCCCAGGGTTTGCTGCATATTTTGTCCGGTCGCGGGATATTCCGCCACCCAGGTGACTTTACCCCGCATAAAACCGTAATCTTCCCTTTTGACAATAGTCGGCGCGATTTGCGCTTCCATGCCCGGCGCAATTTTTTTGCCTTCTTCCGCCGCCACGTACAGGACTACTTCCAAGTTGTTGACAAACTGGCCTTCCTTGACCAGACTCAGCAGCGAAGCGCCGCTCCCGACCAGATCCCGCTTTTTTACCCGGACTTCCAACACCCGGCCGTCAACCGGCGCGACTACCGCCCCGTTCGTCTCCAATTGCAACATCAATTCTTTGATCTGTTTTTCGAGCTCTATCATTTTGGTAAATTTCTTGTCCGCCAGTTGCGACTGTAACATTCTCAGCTTCAACTGTCCTTCCGTCGGCGGCGCGCCGCGCTCGCCCGGGGCGGGCCGCTTCTCCCGCAGGCGGACCACTTGTTGCGTGGCGACCTTGGCGTTGATTTCGGCCGTTTTCACGTCCTGTTCCGCGATGTTAACCTGGGTTTGCACGGTCAACAGCTTGTTTCGGGCCTCCTCCAAATCCGCCCGAGACGATATCCCGCTGGCGCTAAGCCGTTGTAACCGGGCGACATTTTCCTCAGCGATTCTGGCATCCGTTTGCGCTTGCATCCGACGTATTTTCGCCTCGTTCAGACTGGCTGTCGATTGGTTAAGTTCCATTTCCTTCTTTTCCAGATCAAAGCCGAATTCTTTTTCCCTATTTTCCTCCGCGGCTTGCTCCTGCTTAAGCTGGCGCGCCAGTTGGTACAGGTCGTCCAGGCTGGGCGAAAAATTGGTCCGGTCTTCGGGATTTTGCGTTACGCTAAACGATTTGACCGCCTCCAAATCCCTTTTACAGTCATTAATTTGCCGCGTCAATTCCGGTTGGTCAATTCGGGCGACAATCGTGCCCTTGCGGACCCGATCGCCGGATTTCACCCGGACATCGGTAATCCTCCCGGCCGCGCTATTAACGATATTGATCACTCCGCCGCTGGCCATCAGGATTCCCCTTCCTTCCACTTTCTGCGGAATATTGCCTAAAAAACCCCATAAGACCGCCGTCCCCAGAATACTGAGCAAAGCCGCCAGCACCAGCCAGGCCCGCGGCCCGGTTACCGTGATCAATTGGTCCAGTTCCTCCGGGGAAGCAATCCGGTCCAGCGAGACTTTTCTAAAAATTGTATTGGCCATGATGACGTCTCCTTCCGTCAATCAGATAAGTATACGAATTTACCGTTGCGGACTATTTTTTGATAAATAGCTTTTCTGTGCAGCTCGCCGCTTGCCGTAAAACTGACGTTTCCCATCACGCCGGACCACTCGCGCAGCCGATGCAAGGCAGCCGCGATTTTACGAGGTGAAGCGCCGTCGGCTTTACTGGCCGCGCACACCAACAACTTTACGGAGTCATAACCTTGCGCCGCCCACACATCCGGTTCGCCGCCATAACGTTTCCGGTATTTGGCGATAAAGCGCCGAAGCTCCGGCCGGTTTTGCCCCGGATTAAACAGCGTCGCCACCACAAACCCTTCGGCCGCCTCTCCCAGTGTAACGGGAAAATCGGCCACATCCAGTCCATCGCCGCCAAACATGGGGATCTTTCCGTCCGCCCGCCGTATTTGCCGGATGAATTCCGGCGCGTGCGGCATGGAATCAGCGACAAAAACCGCATCATAATTCAAAGCGCGCCATTTATCCAGATTTTTTTGAAACTCGAAATCATTATTAAAATCGGTAACCCGGTCAATCACTTTCCGGCCGGCCTGACTGAAGGCGTCCTCAAAAGCATTGGCCAAGGCCATCCCATACTCATTGTCGGCATAATAAATCACGACCCGACGGTAATTCTTCCCGGCGGCATACCGCGCCAGTTGCCGGCCAATGCCCGCATCGCTTAAGGTATTGCGAAACACGTAACGGTAGCCTTTAGTCGTCAATTCCGGATTGGACACTACCGGCGACAGCATCACGATACCGGCGTCATTATAAATCCGGGCCGCCGGTATCGTAAGCGCCGAATTCCAATGGCCGACCACCACGGTCAGCTCCGGTTGCGCCGCTAAACTCTGCGCAATCCGGATTCCCTCCATAAAATTGGCGTTGTCATTTAGCACTTTAATCGTTATTCGCAAAGCTCCGCTGTTTGACGCGTTAACCTCAGCCGCCGCCAGAGCGGCCCCATTTAAAAATCCGGTACTGTCGCGCATCAAACTTAAGGGTCCAACCATTCCGACCGTGATTTTCCCGGGATGTCGCTTTGCAAACGCCTCTCTGACCTTGGCCATGTCCTTGGTGGCGAAACAACCGGCCAGCATGCTCAGGGCAACCAAGACAGCCCCCAGCTTAACCTCTTTTTTCATTACAACGCCTCCTTCCCAAATAAAATGACTGCCCCGTCCGCCCGGCTTTCCAGGTCAAAACCATAATAACCGCTTGCAAGCAGCTTTCGTTGCCTTGCCAAATCTCCGGCCTCACTACAGATCACACTCCCGGCAGCGATCCGAACCGGCTCAACCAAATCTCGGCGACAGATATAACGTAAGACCTCGTTATACTTCACCTTGAGCTTTACAATCAGCAATCCAAGCGCGACAGTCGTCTTCAGACTGGGAATATTAAACGGCGCCACCGTATTGGTCACATAGCGCCAGCGCTTGGCGTCCCGGATTTCAGCCACTAACAATCCGGCCATTTTTTTTTGCAAAGCGTTTCCCCGGTAATCAGGATGGACTACCGCGGCTTCCAAATGAGCGACCGCTCCCAGCTCCGCTTGGGACAGCCCCAGATCCCGGCCGAGATTGTCCGTCCGCGGTCCGGGAAAAAGCGCGACGCAAAAAGCAACCAGTCTGCCCTCCACCCGAACTCCCACCGCCAGGCCCGGCCCCTCCAAAATCGCTATGAGTTCCACTGCGGACAATGCGCAATACGAACCGGTTACGACGATCTGGCCGATCACCTCCTGCTGAAGGCTTAGAATCTCCCGGAGGCAACCGGCGTCCAGACGGATTAGCTCCGCGGCATATTCCCGCCCGTTCCGCCGGTCCCGGATCGGTATCGTCTCAATCAAATTCATGGTTTGCCTGCTTCCTGACTGAATTTCCGGTCACTACCGCAAAGAGGCAGATTGCCAATAACGTCACTCCGCCAATCACGCCGGGCCCAGCTATCGGCCCCAGGCAAGCAACTCCGCCAAAGGCCAACGGTCCCAACATGTTGCCGAGTTTTCCCGCCAGGCTGAAATAACTGAGCGCTTTTCCCGGCCCATACTTGCGCACCGCCGCCAGGTCCATAAAGTATTCCACCTGCGCCGCCGTACCGAAGCTTTCCGCCACCCCCAACGTCACAACCGCCGCCAACGCCGTCGCCGGTAAACCATACACCGCAAAGATCAGAAGCGATCCGGCAGTCAGCACTGCCCCGAAAATCATCGCCCGGCCCGCTCCCAACTTCCGTCCGACCAACTTACATAAAGTCGGACCGAGTAAAACCGGGCATAGTCCGTTCAGGAGAAACGCCCGGCCCGTATCTGAAGACGACATACCGCTTTGACTCGCAAACAGCGGAAAATAATAGTTGAGAAACATCGCGCAGACCCCCAGCGGAATCAGGGTCAGCCAAAAAAAACAAAGTACCTGGCGATTCAGGATGAATTCCCCGAACGAACCCCGCGCCGCGTTGGCCCCGGCGACCGTTTTCAAGCGACTTACCGGCTTTTGCAGCAGAAAAGGCAACACCAGCAAGCTCATTCCCCCCGCGATATAAAATACCCCGGCAAAACCGATCCTGTCCGCCAACAGCGCGCCGCCGACCACTCCGCAATTGATTCCTGAAGTAGCTCCGGCAGTCATCGCGGCAATTCCGCTGTTTTCGTCCGTAGCGGTGGATTGAGAAATTACGCAACTACGCATGGAAATCACCAATAATCCGGTCCCGATCCCAGCCAGACCGCGCGCCGCAATAAACGGAAGCGGCCCGGCAGCAACTCCCGAAGCAACTGTACCGCAGATAAAGGCGGACAATCCCGCCGCAAACGTCGCGCGCCATCCCTTGCGGTCAATCCAGTAACCAGCCGCAACGATCGCCACCAGCCCGCAAAGCATTTCCACGGATACCGGTAAGCTCAGGGCCAGGTCTTCGGGCACTCCCGCCAAAGGACGCCTGAAAGTCGTCAGCATCACCGGCACAAAGGCTGCAGTCAAAAACATCGCCTGGTAGGTGATAAAAGCCAGCGGCCGAATCCCGCCGCACTCCCATAGGTTTTCCCGCGCCGACCTCGGACCGCGATTCAGTTGCGACCTTAAAACCATCATCAGCAATAAAGTCAGCTCCAGCATTAAAAAGAAGGAAACCACCAGGACCGTGGCGGTATCCAACAGTATATCCCGGATTTTCCGGTCAACATTAGTATGGGATAATAGCACACTGAGCTTACCAGATCCGCCCTGAACATCCGGTCGTAACCACTTGCCCAAAACAAATCCGGCCCCCGCCCGGCGCCAATCGTCTCCGGAAACGCCCGCCGAAACGAACCGGACCCGCTCTTGGGCATCGGTCAGGCGAATCGCCGCAATTTCCGGAATCGAAGCGACAATTTGATTTAAATAGCTGTCTAATTGATAAAGCCCGCCGTAAGTTACCCCTTTGGCGATGAGCGTCTCGATATCGTTACGAATGATTTGGGCGGTAATCGAGGCATTACCCCTGGTTATGTCGAGATAACCCGTTTTAAACAAAGCGTAATTAAGATAACCGTACGTGATTTGCGCCAGCGTCAACACGGTGATTAACGCCATCTGCAACCGTTTTGGCCTGATCGCCCCTTGCCCGTCAATCACCCAAAATTTAAATAAGCCGATAAAGAGCATAATTGCCCCCAATGACAGGTAAATAAGATCTTTTACCAACTGTCCGACAAACCGGCCGACTGTAACCCGAATCAGCCGTTTCGCAAAGACAATATCGATGCTCCCGACCCATTTGCCTTTAGCGCTGACGGGAATCACCACATGCTGCCGGTCCCCCGCCGCCCGCGAAAGATAATTCGTTACGGACCGGCCTTGACCGACGTCCGGCTTCTTGAGCAAGTCCCGATCCATTCGTCCGTTGGTTGCCGAGCCGTTCAGAGCCGCCACAATGCTCCCGTCAGGCAGCGTCGCCAACACATTCACGACTGCCGGGAGAAACTGCTTGACCTCCGCCAGCAAATCCTGAATTCCAAAAAAATTGGCGAACGATTTGCCGTATTTTAAGGCATATTCAATCT
>JASFQO010000199.1:0-5485 GCA_050115405.1 Bacillota bacterium | reverse complement strand
ATAGGTTCACTTATCGGCATTACCTATATTGATATTTTGATATTAAGTAAATTTTAATATATTTAGTTAAACTTCAATATATTTACTCTTTAAACTATGACAAATAAAATCCAAATTCTTTCTTTTAATCCATGCGTTACCGCAATACTAAAAAAGACATTTACTTGACAACAATTGCCATAAAGATTATGATTAATACAAGAATTAGTTAATTTTTACATGGATTGTAATCGGCAGATAAAACAAGGAAGGGGAAACCGTCATGGTCGCGACCAGTTTGCTTAAAAAGGAATTAAAGCAAAACGCTGTAATTTACCTGGTCCCGTATGTGTTTTTATTTCTGGTCCTGCTCTTAAACCGCCAAAACGTCGCCTGGCTGCCGACGCAATGGGTCCAACTGCTCGCGGTCAGCTTACCCTTGGCAATGGCCGGCGCTTACGGCTTGCAGGCGTTCGACCTGGAAGAAAACGGCCGTACCAAAGATTTTTTAATCGCCAAGCCACTCTCACCCGGCCAAATCGTCGGGGTGAAATATTTAAGCGGACTCGCGGTGCTGCTACCCTTAACCGTGCTGTGGATCGCCGCCTTGTTGCCGCAAAGTTTCGTCCCGCCCGATCTCAACAATCTGGAAAGCTTTTGGCTGACCCTTTTTCTGATGATCACGGTGATTCTTTACTCCGCCGCTTTTCTCGCGGGGATTTTACTGCAAGGTCCGGTCAAATTGCCGCTGGGGATCGTGATTGGCGTCACCGCGATTGCCTGGGCCGGCCTGGTCTGGTGTCAAGGCTTGACTGCGCTTTTCTACGCCCAATGGGACCGTTTTCCCGGACTGGCGTTAACTTTAGTCTATCTGGCAACCCTACTCCTCATCGGTCTCTTTCTGAGTATGGTCATCGGCTTAGTGATGCAAGTCCTGAAAAACACGTTCTCCCTTAAAGGTAACCTCAAGCCAATCAGCCTTTATTTTGCCGCCTTCATCTTGCCGCCTCTGCTTTTGGGGCTGGGCAACGCGCTCAATCGTCCGGTTATTTGCGCCTTCACCAACTTAGCGGGCTCATTCTTTACGGCGGAAGACTGGTTTAACGGTATCGAAGGCGCCTGCCAACCCACCGGCCAATTGGTTGCGCTCACCGATGCGCGGGGCCGTCTGGGAATCGCCGCCCCATTTCGGAAACCCCAAGTATTTTATGTCAGCACCGGGATTGAGACCAAACCACTACAAAATATTGCCTGGTCCCCGGATGGCCGCCGGGTGGTCTTTTCCGATAACGGGCAGTTAAAACTCTATTCCCTGGCTACCAAAGAAACCCTGGACTTAGGCGCGGGCGTTGTGGCGTTCTGGTCGCGGGACAGCCGCCAAATCCTGGTCGGTAAGGAGATCGGGGGTCAGGCGGGTCCGAATCCGACGTCCGCCGCCAACCTCCGCCGCCTCCGCCTGACGCTGCTTAACCCGGAACATCCCGCGGACGTTCCTCCGACGGCGGAATTGGCTACCAATGATCTGGCCCTGGAATGGGATTCGACTGGCAACACGCTGTTCGCGATCAATCGCGGCGGCATCCTCACCATCATTAATTTGACCAGCGGCGGGACCCAAAAAATCGCCCTTTTACCCCCCAATCAAAAAGAGTCGGTCTTTTTTGGCAAAATCCTGCCGCCCGACTCTCACAGTGCTACTTTCGCCTTCGTTCTCTGTAGTTTCAATACTGCCAAATCCAAAAAGCGCCAAACCTACACTATCCGGTGGTACGATTTGGACCAACAAACTAAAAAAATCACCTTAGCCGGGAGTTTAACCAACTGCTCCTTCAAGGATCTCATCGGTTGTCCCCGGGACCATTCCTTACTGACGCGCAAATTTGACAACGGCTTGTATCGGCGCATCAAGCTTTCCCGGTAACTATCCGTCCCTGATTACACAGCCGATTCGCTTGGAAAATCGCAACTATTATACGAGGGTAAAATTTATGGAATAGATACATGAGTCAGGAGACCGGATATTAACAGGTTTTCCCGAAGGATGAGCGAAAAACGGCACTTTGCTCTCATTAATTATTTTAAAATCATCTTTAGCAAGTTTCCCGGTACCCGAGAGTCGGCGCTATAACCCAGACGCGCCGATGGATTTTGCCGGATTGGATGAGCTTTCAGTCCTGGCATTCGCGTCGTCAAAAGTCGTGCAGTGCTAGGAACGACCGAGGGAGGAGCGGAGATAATACTCGCTGTATATCGAACACCGGAGCGACCTAAGAGTCGTTTTTTGAAAACACGCTTTAAGTTGTCAAAAACGATCTCCAGCATTCTTCATTCAGTTTAAGTGACGACGCAATGGGCGGCTTTTCACGGCGCATCAGCCAATCCCGCAAATCTCGCCACCTTTTACCGGCCGCTATCCGTAAACTCACCCCGACCTGCCGAAATGGCTACCCGCACACTCGCCCCCGTTCCAGGTATAAAATGCGGTCGCCCAGTTTATGGGCTTCTTCCAAGTCATGGGTTACCAAGACAAACGGAATTTGCCATTCACTATGCAGGCGCAGCAACTCATCCTGCAATTCGCTCCGGGTAGCGCCATCCAACGCCGTCAACGGTTCGTCCAACAACAGCACTTGCGGCTCGGCCATCAAAGCGCGGGCCAAAGCCACCCGCTGGCGCTCCCCGCCGGAGAGTTCCCCCGGAAACCGGTTGGCCAAAGAGCCGATTTTCAAACGCTTCATTAACTGTACCGACCGCTCGGACGCGCCTTCCCCCCGGGTTTTTACGCCGTACATAACATTTTTGGCGACCGTCATATGCGGAAACAAAGCATAATCTTGAAAGACATACCCGACACCCCGCCGCGCCGGGACAACCCAAACTTGGGCCGAGCCATCGTAAAGAATGGTTGGCCCTAAGGAAATTTTACCGGCGCCCGGCCGGACCAGTCCGGCGATACAGCGTAAAGTGGTGGTCTTGCCGCACCCCGATGGCCCGAACAATACCAGGACCTGACCGTCAACTTCAAATTCGATCGCGAGCCGGTACTCCGGCAACTCTTTTTCGAGCTTCACCCGCAGCATTTATTGGACCTCCTTGAGTCAACCGCCCGGCGCGGCGACGCGACCAGCCATTAACCCCTAAAATTAAGCCGAAGGTTAACCCGCTGATAATAAGCACATAAGACCCGGCGACAGCTAAATTATTGCTTTCCGCCGCAAAATAGATGGCCACCGGAATCGTCTGCGTCTTCCCCGGGATATTCCCGGCGACCATGGCGGTCGCGCCAAATTCACCCAGCGCCCGCGCAAACGATAACACCATCCCGGACAAAAACCCGGGCCACGCCAGCGGCAGCGTAATAGTGCGAAAGACCCGCCACTCGCCGGACCCCAATGTCCGGGCCGCGTCTTCCAGGTTGCCGTCCACTCCTTGCAATGCCGTCTTCGCGCTTTGGTACATCAAGGGAAAGGCGATCAAGGTCGCCGCCAGAACCGCCGCTGTCGGCGTAAAAATTAATTGCGGCCCACCCACCCGTTGCAACAGCAAGCCAATCGGGCCTTGCCGTCCAATCGCCACCAACAATATAAAACCAGTCACAATTGGTGGCAAGACCAAAGGCAAAGTAATGAGCGTCTCCACGATATCTTTACCCGCAAAATGCCGGCGCGCCAATAAATACGCCGCGCCGATTCCGCCCACCGCCACACTCGCTAAGGCGCAGGCCGCAATTTTTAAGGATAGAATTACCGGTTGCCAGTCAAACATGATACTCACCGTGCTTTCAAAAACCCATATTTGGTAAAGACTTTCTCCGCCGGCCTGGTGGTCAGATATTTCAAGAATTCCAGAGCCGCCTGCGGTTGCCGGGCATTGGCCAGTACCGCCGCAGGATAAATGATCGGTCTGTGGGAACCATGAGGCGCAACGGCAACAATTTTGACTTGCCTACTAATCGCCGCATCGGTCCGATAGACGACTCCCGCATCGACATTACCGGTCTCCACATAACTTAACACCGCCCGGACATTGGTCCCCAACACCAGTTTTCCCCGAAGTTTGGCGGTAATTTGTAAATTTTTAAACACTTCCCAGGCATACTGTCCGGCCGGCACCGATTCCGGAGCGCCGATCCCGACCTTCTTAACCGCATCCAAAGTTAAATCCGAAAAACTTTGCACCGCCAATTTGGAATTTTTGGGGACTACCAACACCAGTTGATTTTCCAACAGGTCCCGGCGCGTCTCTTTTTTAAGCAAACCTGCTTTTTCCAAAGCATTCATCTGTTTTTGCGCCGCCGAAACAAATAAATCGGCCGGAGAACCCTGCTCGATTTGAGTCTGAAGCGCGCCGGACGAAGCCAGGTTTAAAAAAACTTTTACTTTCGGATTTTTGTGACGATAATTGGCCTGAAGCTCCGTCATCGCATCCTTCAAACTGGCGGCCGCAGCCACATACAACTCCACTTGTTTGGCGGGCGCCGCCGCGCCAACCGACAGACTTAACACCAACAAGACCAGCATTACTACACATAAGTTATGTCTCAGTTTCATCATTACCCTAACCTCCCAAGTATAATTTCCCGGATACCCAAAACTGTTTTAAAAGTCCCATGCACTGACTAAACCAAAACAAAACTAACAGCAAACTACTTTTAGGTCATTTTATGATCAAATCAATGTAATGGCGGCACGGGCGGTTATGACCTCTCCCGCATCGGGCAATTGCTGGCCGAACTGTAATCGGCGACCGCGTTGGCCACTCCGGCAACTTCCGCCGCTTTACGCATCAGGACCCACAAACCCTGATCACTATAGTTGATTTCATAAGCCGGTATTGCGGCGCGCCGCAATACCGTATCCAACTCCAGCATCTGCTGTTGCCAATTGGGGGCGCCCAGTTGGCGCCGGACTAAAGGATAGCATTTTTCTAATTTGGCATCAATCCGTTGTTGCAAATCTTCCGGCGCATATCCGCCTCCCAGACAAGCCTGGCCGCCCGGGGCCAGTACCCGGTAAACCTCCCGAAAGATGGTCGTCCGATTTTGCCACAACAAGACCGAACTTTTACTGACCACCAAATCAACCTCCCGGTCCGGTAGTGGTATTTGCAAACCGGAGCCTTTTATGACGTGCACTTGTGCGGTCAATTGTAGCTCGGCCACATAGCGCATGGTTTGCCGCAAGGTTTCCGGGGAATTCACCAACAAATACAGCTCAAACAGCGAATGCTCCGCCAAGGTCAGACCGAGGCCACCGAGGCCGGCGTTTAACTCCAGGCATTTCCCCTTGCTAATCCCGGTTTTTCCCTTGATCAATTGCGCCAGCCCCAAATTAACGGCGTCAAAATATTGCCGTTGCATCTGCTTCATTCCGATTTTGGGCATTATCGTCACCAGCGTTTCTTCTTTAACTTTGCAACTCATACCCCGCAGGGATTCATCCCGCCGACTCCCGCAGCTTGCCCCGTTCCAACCGTACCGTCCTGGTCCCCAACTGCGTCCAGTCAT
>JASFQO010000198.1:0-5491 GCA_050115405.1 Bacillota bacterium | reverse complement strand
CGAAAGTTGGGTTAATATAATTTAAAAAATATCGTCAGGGCGTATTCCGAACAAATGACAACCCAGCCTCATGCTAATGCCAAGACTGGGTTGTCATTTGCTCGGAAAAGGACGATTCTTTGCCATCAGTTCTTTAACCCCTTGTGGGTACAGGGCGGAACGGCGGCGCCCGAAAACTTTTCTTTAAAACTCCGCCGTCCGCACCGTCCGGGGGAAGGGAATCACGTCCCGGATATTGGCCATTCCGGTCAGGTACATGATCAAACGTTCAAAACCCAGACCGTAACCGGCGTGCTTGGTCCCGCCGTATTTGCGCAGGTCGAGGTACCACCAGTAATCATCCGGATTCAGCCCCAATTCCCGTAAGCGCTCTTCCAACCGGTCCAAGCGTTCTTCCCGCTGGCTACCGCCGATAATCTCACCCACGCCCGGCACCAACAGGTCCATCGCCGCCACTGTCTTTTGATCATCATTCTGCCGCATATAAAAGGCTTTGATCTCCTTGGGATAATCGGTCACAAAGACCGGCTTTTTAAAGACCTGCTCAGTTAGATATCTTTCATGCTCAGTCTGGAGGTCCTGCCCCCACTCGACCGGATACTCAAACTTCACCTTGGCCTGTTGCAGCAGTCCCACGGCATCGGTATAGGTAACCTGCCCAAACTCGGAATTGACCACATTATGCAACCTGGTAAACAAATCCTTGTCAATCATGGCATTGAAAAACTCCATCTCCTCGGGAGCTTTTTCCAGGCAATAGTTAATCACATATTTAATCATCGCCTCGGCCAATTCCATGTCATCCGGCAATTCGGCGAAGGCAATCTCCGGCTCAATCATCCAAAACTCCGCCGCATGCCGGGCCGTATTGGAATTCTCCGCCCGGAAAGTGGGCCCGAAGGTATAGATATTCCGAAACGCCATACTAAAAGATTCCCCTTCCAACTGGCCGCTCACGGTCAGATTGGTTCCTTTCGCAAAAAAATCGCGGGCAAAGTCAATCTTACCTTGCGGATCACGGGGGAGGTTCTCCAGATCAAGGGTGGTAACGCGAAACATCTCGCCGGCGCCTTCGCAATCGCTGCCGGTAATAATCGGCGTATGCACATAGACAAAATTTCGTTCCTGAAAAAATTGGTGAATGGCATATGCCGCCAATGACCGAATCCGAAAGACCGCCGCAAAAGTGTTGGTCCGGGGCCGCAGATGGGCAATGGTCCGTAAAAACTCGAAAGAGTGGCGTTTCTTTTGCAGGGGGTAATCCGGCGCCGAAAGCCCCGCCACTGTAATTTTCGTGGCCTTCAATTCAAATGGCTGCTTAGCGCCGGGGCTCTCCACCAAGTCGCCGGCGACGAGCAACGCCGTCCCGACCCCTAACTTCGTAATTTCTCCAAAATTGGCCAATTGGTCGTCAAAAACAATCTGCAGGTTACGGAAGAAGGAGCCGTCGTTCATTTCAATAAAACCGAATGTCTTGGAATCGCGAAGCGTCCGGACCCACCCGGATACCTGCACCGGTTGGCCCAAATAGGTCGCAGTCTCGCGAAACAACCGTTTAATCAATACCTTTTTCATCAAAGCGAACCTCCTTCATAATAACGGAATCCCGGCCGCGGCGCATTCCGCAATCATCGTTTCCGGCCATACGGAAGTCTGTACCTCTCCAATATGGACTTTTTTCAAGAAAAACATACAGATGCGGGATTGCCCAATCCCGCCCCCGATTGTATCCGGATATTCTCCGGCCAGTAAAGCCCGGTGAAATTTCAAGTTGGCCCGGGCTTCGGCTTTGACGGCCTGCAATTGACTCCGCAATGAATGCGCATCGACCCGGATGCCCATCGAGGAAACCTCAAAGGCCCGCGCCAGTACCGGGTTCCAAAAAACAATGTCCCCGTTCAACCGCCAATCGTCATAATCTGGTGCCCGTCCGTCATGTTTATGGCCCGACTGCAAAGTCCCGCCGATCTGCATTATAAAAACCGCCCCATGTTCCCGACAAATAGCGTCTTCCCGTTTTTTCGGCGTCAGGTCCGGATAACGGTCCTCCAATTCTTGAGTAGTAACAAAGAAGATCTCCGGCGGCAAAACCGGGACCAGCGCCGGGTATAACCCATACAGATAGCCTTCCGTCTCCCGAAACACTTGATAAATCGCCCGGACAATTTGGCGTAACGTTTCGGGGTTACGTTGCTCCCGGGTAATAACTTTCTCCCAGTCCCACTGGTCAACATATACCGAATGCAGGTTATCCAGGTCTTCATCACGTCGAATCGCATTCATATCGGTGTAAAGACCTTCTCCCGCCGCAAACCCGTACCCTTTTAAAGCCATTCGTTTCCATTTGGCCAACGACTGGACAATCTCCACCCCGGCGCCGTCCAAATCCTTGATATCAAACGCCACCGGACGCTCCACGCCGTTTAAATTATCGTTCAGCCCGGTCTCCGGCCGGACAAAAAGCGGCGCGGAAACCCGGGTCAGGTTCAATTCGCGCGACAAAGCCGCTTCAAAAAAGTCTTTGGTCCGTTTAATCGCGACTTCGGTTTCGCGAAGCGCCAACAACGACCGATAGGCGGCGGGAACGTTAGATTTGCTTTCCAACATGCTAGAATCTCCTTTAGCATCGGTCTGTCATCCTGGCAAAAATCAAAAACCGATTTCATTTTCTAAAAATATCCGTTACTCATTATACCATAAAATACTCTGGATTTTATCATCTATTTGTGTTTTTTCGTCCCACAAGCAACCAGAAACATAGCAGGATAATAATCAAACCGCAGGCTAAAAAACCTAGCCGGGGCCCGTAATGTTCGGCAATCCACCCCGCATAAAGATTCCCCGCCGGGGTTAACCCGCCGAAAACCAAGGTATAAATACTCATTACCCGGCCACGGTATTCATTGGCAGTATTTAATTGCATGGTCGAATTGGCCGTCGAACTAAAGACGATAAAACACAGTCCGGTAAGGGCCAATCCCAGGCCCACCAGGAAATAATTTGGGGCAAAACCGGTCATAATCAAAGCGCCGGCAATCAAAAAAGGAACCAGTCTCAGAATCTTTTTACGGGGACCGGCTTTACTGCTGGCGGCGATGCTCATGGCACCGATGAAGGAACCGATTCCCATGAACGACATTAAAAAGCCGAAGCCGGCCGCTTGCTGTTTTAAGACGGTCTTAGCCAATACCGGCACGAGCACGTTATAGTTCATGGCAAATGTGCAGACAATCGCCGTTACCATCAAGGTCTGCCGCAATAGCGGGTCACGCCACAGATAAACCAGACCGTCCTTGATTTCCGGCAACATTTTGGAGGTCGGCGACGCCGGCCGCTGTACCGCATGGTGCGGTCGGATAAATATCAGCCCGATAATTACCGCCGCGAAACTAAACGAATTAATATAAAAACAAGCCTCCACCCCGGCGTAACCCATCACGATTCCCGCCACCGCCGGGCCAAAGGTGCGCGCCAAATTGAAAACCGACGAATTTAAGGCGATCGCATTCATCAAATCCGCTTTACCCACCAATTCAATGATAAACGCCTGCCGGGTCGGCATATCCAGCGTATTCACCACTCCCATCAACAATGCCGCCACCAGAATATGCCAATAACGGACTTGTCCCGCTTGAACCAGCGTCGCCAAGGTAAAGGTAATCATCAGGAAGGCTGATTGAGTAAACAATAAGAGCCGCTTTTTGGGCAACCGATCAATCCAAACCCCCGCAAATAACGAAAATACCAACATCGGGGCAAACTGCATCGCGCCGACCAGGCTCAACAAAAAAGGCGACTCGGTCAAGGAGTAGGCCAACCAGGGTTGGGCAATATTCTGCATCCAAGTGCCAATTAAGGAAACACACATTCCAAACCAATAGTAACGAAAGTTGGCGTGCTTTAAAGCGGTAAAAGGATTATTAAAGTTTTTCTCTCTTAATTTCTGTCTATTTTCCATTAATTTCTATCCATAATCCAAATTCCATTTTCGTTAAATCCCGCATCGTCGATCCGACGGAAGAGACCCCCGTAATTGGACGCAACCTCAGTATTGCCGAAATAACGATTTCAAACAGGTTGTCCCAAACCGCAAGATAGGGTGAAAATTGCCGTTAGGCAATTTTCACTCACAGTTTTGTGACTGCGAAGCAAGGCATGGACGTTACCGTCATTATCAAAAACTGCCGTCAACTATTGTTTAACGGCAGTTTCACGTTTTACCAATTAAAATTCCCGGGTATCGTGTCTTCCCGGGCCCGGCGCAAGAGTCGGCTTCGGTTGGTTGGGTGACAGACTTGCGGTTTACCCGGCCGGTCATGCCCATTTTTTCCGCCTGTGTTTATTATATACCAGATAGTTTTAACAGTAAATCGGATTTATGGCAAAATCATAAATTTTTTTGATTATATTAAATTTTTCTCAATAATTCAGCTTAAACCTCAGTTCCAACTGTTCTTTGGCGAAATCCCAACTAAAACCGGCCTTAATGCAACAGACCTCGCGATCCAACCCCAAAGACAAGCTGGTCCAACTGCCGTCGTCAAAATTATAGGAACCCTTATTGATAATCCGGTAATAGGGATTCAAAGGAAAGGTCGCGTTATACATAAAGTTGCCGCCCATCCGGTAGTTATATGGCTCCATAAAATCTCCCTCAATCCGGTCCCAGTCCTCGGGGGCGCCGCTTAAGTCCGTCAAATGAAAATAAGTGCAGGAAAAGCGGGAAAACGGCTGATAATCCAGACGAAAAGAACCGTAGGTCCCTTGATAATCCTGACCGTCATCTTTCATCGCCAATAATCGGGTGGACAAACCCAGTTTCAGAAGACCATAGCCGGTATCCCAGGTCCGCTGGTTTAAAGTCAGCCCCAGCTCCCGTTGGGGTTCCGAGTTTAAGTCAATTTTACCATCAAGCGTCAGGTAATATCGGCGCCAATAGATGCCGCAGTCGTCGACCAAACTGAAAAATCCCCCGGAATTAAGCCCTACCTTTGTATTAAAAAAATAACGGTTCCACTTGTAACCCCGGCCAACTAACACTTGGGAAGGGCGCGTGGTATTGACGGCGATTTTATAAATCCAACGGCTGCGTAGCTTATTCGAGATGTCGGTTCCGCCGCCGGGCTTGCTGAGGTCGGGCCCGTCCCCTTCATTGGCGGTCATAGCAAAACTGGGCGCCTCGTCATTTTGGCGCAAATGTAAATGCGGCAGATAGAAAACTGGTATTCCGAGAATCTTGATGACTACCCTCTCCAAATAGACGTCATTCCCTTTGAGCCGCATCTTCCGGGAACTAAAGATATAACATTTATGGTTGGCGCGCGGACACCGGGTTAAACCGGCCGGAGTAATCTCCGTGACGCCATGATCGATCTTCGACTTTTCTCCCGTCACATAATAATTTTTGCCGGAAGTGTTGACTACTCCGTGTAACCGTTCGGTGTCGCCCGTTAAGGTCTTCAAATTATAGTGAATTACCGGCGAGGCGTAT